>JAYVRQ010000566.1:0-14018 GCA_043776145.1 Chthoniobacteraceae bacterium | reverse complement strand
CTAAACAACCGACCGAGAAAAAGACATGCATACAAAACACCGAATGAGTGCTTCCATACTAACTAACCTATGTTGCACTTCAAAGTTGATACCAAACGTGTAAATGTTTTGCCCGAGCGAAAAAGTGAGGTTTTTCTGGTAGTCGGGTTTGTTGACGAATGGGATGCGGTTCAGCAGGGGAAGCAGCGGGCTCGCATAAGGTGTGTCGCTGAATTTGGCGAGGTCGGTGGAACTCCAACTAAGCTTAACGCCATTGGTATAGTAGCGGTCGGTGCCGGCAAAGAGATCGTTCTCGAAATAGATGCTCAGGGTGCCGTCGGAAGAATCGGGTTCCGCCGCCCGTGCTTGTGAAGTGCCGGTATGAATGAAGAGAACAGTCGCGATAAGAAGAGTGGTTTTTTTCATGGCAGGGGTTGGTAATTCAAGTTCCTCCTCATTCGCCGCTCCTGTTCTAGCTGGCTCCCTTTATCTTTCGGCTTCTTTCCAAGAAACCATCACCAAGACGAACGAAACGAAATACTTCCACTGCTCCGGCTACGGTGATGGCGGTGGTCGTGCGCGTGATCGTGGACTTATCGCCCTGCCTGGAAGCAGGCAAGATGCAGCCATTTGCAAACAAAAGACGCGCAGGGAAGGAAGCACGCGCGTATGAAGCTCGAAGCACTAACTAACATATGAACCAAAGTATTTTTTACATTATCGGCGTAGTCGTCGTCATCGTCGCGATCCTCAAGTTCGTCGGCGTGTGGTGAGATCGCCGGAACGCCCTTGAGCGCTGGCGGCGCGAGCATGACGCCGGGGTTACCACCTGATGAACATTCAGGGGGTGCGGCCTCATACTTTCTCCTGCCGCCGATCTTGCGCTTCGTCGCTCGCGCGCTTTTGCAGTTCGGCGAATTGCTTCGCGAGGGCTTCGAGTTCCTCTTCGGGCAATTGCTCAAGATCGAGAAAATTGTTCCGCGCACCGCTCACCGCGCGGATGAGTTCGTCGAGCTTGAGATGCACGGCTTTCGCATCGCGGTTTTGCGTGCTCTGGATGAGGAAGACCATGATGAAGGTGACGATGGTCGTGCCCGTGTTGATGACGAGTTGCCAGGTGTCGGAGAAATGGAACAACGGGCCGGTAAGTCCCCACACGAAGACGATGGCGAGCGCGAGGAGGAAGGCCCAGACGGAGCCAACCGCATCGGAAATCACGCGGGAAAATCGATGGAAACGATCGCGGAGCGTGGGGGATTTTTCGGGCTCACTCATGCCCAAGCAATCGCGCGCGGACCCCGCGCCGGTTGCTTCCTCCAATTCGGGATCGTCCTTCGTTACCTCATGGCAACGCTCCGGGCGGCGAATGCCGTTGCGCCTCCACTTCCCTCTGCCATCTTGCTTTCATCCCCATGAAAACGTCCCTCTTCCGTATCCTCGCGTCCGCATTTTCCCTCGTCCTCCTCGCCGCCGCCCACGCGGCTCCGGGCGCGCTCGATCCCACCTTCGGCGGCACCGGCAGGGTGACGACCGATTTCGACCTCGTCATCGAGGATGAAAGCGACGATGACGACATAGGCCGCTGCGTGGCGATCCAGGGCGATGGGCGGATCGTCGTCGCGGGGTCGTCCCACGGCATTTTCGACGCCGATTTCGCGCTGGCGCGCTACCTTCCCAATGGGAGCCTGGATACGACCTTCGGCGGGACGGGCAGGGTGACGACGGCCATCTCGACCGCGCCCGATTTCGCGCACGATTTTGGCAACGCGATGGCGATCCAAAGCGACGGGCGCATCGTCGTCGCGGGCATGACTTACAATGGCGCGAACTATGACTTCGCGGTGGTGCGCTATCTCGCCGATGGCAGCCTGGATACGAGTTTCGGCGGCACGGGAAAGGTGACGACGGGCTTCGGCGGAACGCACGATGCGGCGCACGGCGTCGCGATCCAGAGCGATGGGAAGATCGTCGTCGCGGGGTATGCGACCACGGGCGGCTCCCTCGACATCGCGGTGGTGCGCTTCCTCCCCGATGGCAGGCTGGATGCGAGCTTCGGCGGGACGGGGAAGGTGACGACCGATCTCGGTGGCAATGATTCCGCGCGGAGCGTGGCGGTGCGGGCCGATGGGCGGATCGTCGTCGCTGGCGCGACTTTCAATTTGGCGGGGAGCCGCATCGCGGTCGTGCGTTACGAGGCGGGTGGCGGGCTCGATGCCAGCTTCGGCGGGACGGGAAAAGTGGTCGCGGATGTCTTCAGCGGAAACATCGAGAGTGCGGCGAGCGTGGCCCTGCTGCGCGATGGGAAAATCCTCGTCGCGGGCGGCGTGGCGGCTGGCAACATCGGGAATGATTTCGCCCTCGTGCGCTTCCGCGAGGATGGCAGCCTGGACCCCAGCTTCGGCGCGGCGGGCAGCGTGAGCACGGGCTTCGGCCCAGGCAGCGAGGACTATCTCGGGAGCATGGTCGTGCAGCCCGATGGGAAGATCGTGGCCGCAGGCATCTCGCGCACCGGGTTGAGTTCCTTCTTCGCGCTGGCGCGCTTCGAGGCCGATGGCGCGCTGGATGCGACCTTCGGCACCGCTGGAAAAGTGACCACGCCGATGGGCAGCCCCGACGACGAAGAACTCGGCGTGGCTTTGCAAAAAGACGGGAAGATCGTGGTCGCCGGGGTGACGGCATCCGCGGAGAACGATGACTTTGTCGTGCTGCGTTACGAAGGCGGGCCGCTGACCGTGCGCTCCCTCCCGCTTTTTACGAAAGGCGATGCGCTGCCTCCCCTGCCGGCGATTCCGAGCGGCGCGCGGTGGTCGGCCTTCGGCGTGCCGGCGATCAATGAAGCGGGCGACGTGGCTTTCCTCGCGAACTGGACCACCGGGCGGCGCAGCGGGCAGGCGATCTTCGCGACGCATCCGGCGACGGGGGAATTGCAGGTCATCCTCCAGCGCGGGCTGGCCTCGCCGCCGCACCCGTCGGGCGGTCTGCCGCGGAATGCGACCGTGCAGGCGTTCAAGGATCCGATCCTCGCGCCGAATGGCGACGTGCTCACGCCGGTCACGCTCGCGGGGGCGGGCATCTCGAGTGCGAACAACGCGGCGCTCGTTTGGTCGCCGCGCGGGGAACTCGGCTTCACGCAAATCGTGGCGCGCGAGGGGAGCCCGGTCGCAGTGGGGACGACGATCCGCGCCTTCGAGGGGATCGCCATTCAAAATCGCCGCGTGGTTTTCACCGCGATCCTCAGCGGCGGCACGGTGACGCGGGCGAATCATTCCATCGTGTGCAAATGGGATGAGCACGAGGGTCTGCAAACGCTGCTGCGCGAAGGGCAGAGGCTGGGCGACGACGAGCGCACGCTCACCGGTTTCAAGACCCTGATCGCCGGAGCGGGCTCGCCGGGGCAGGGCCGCGGGATGCACCGGACGGGCGAACTGCTGCGGCACGGGATCGGCGTGCTGGCGGAGTTCAACGACGGCAGCTCAGCGGTGCTGGATGTGGATGAAATCGGGACGGTGAAAAAGTATTCCGCGACCGATGACGGGACGGGGACTTTCCAGAGCTACGGCGTGCCCGCGTGGGGCGACGGATTCGCCGCGCCCGCCTTTCTCGCGACGCGGACGAGCGGGGTGAAGGGTGTCTTTCAATACGCTGACGCCACGGGCGCGGTGGAGCCTCTGCTGCAAGTGGGCGACGCGATTTTCGTTGGGACGCATGTGGAAGCGGTGAGTGATCCCGTGCTTTCCACCGACGCCAGAAAACGGGCGGGCGGAGTGGCGCTCGACGATGGCTCGCGGGCGATTTGGGAAAAGGCGGACGACAGCGCGGTGGGGATCGTTGCCCGCTCCGGCACGCAGGCCGGGGAGGTGCCGACGGGCGCGTTGTGGGGGAGCTTTGAATCTCTCGCCATCTCCACGCGCGGCCCGCTGCTGCTGGCGAAGCTGACCCGCGGCGCGGGCGGAGTGGACGGCGGGAACGACGCAGGCGTGTGGGCCGTGGACAGCGCGGGTGCGCTGCGGCTGCTCTTCCGCGAACGCGACCCCATCGCAGGCCGGGTGCTCGCGAGTTTCACCGTGCTCAAAGCCGTGGCGGGCTCCCCCGGAACCACCCGCGCCTTCAACGACGCCGGCCAGGTCATCTGGCGCGCCGCCTTCTCCGACGGCACGAGCGCGATCATGGTGACGACCGTGCCGTAACGGGGAGAACGTCCGCCCGCGCGGCGGTGCGTTACGCTGTCTCCGCGGCCTTTTTCTCCCGTTGCTCGTCCAGGTGATCGAGCACGGCCTTCGGCTCCACGTCGCGTTTCAATTCCTCCAATTCGGGATCGTCCGCGGCTTTCACGTTCAGGCGCTCGCCGAGTTGCGTGACGAGTTTCAGCAGGCGCGTGATTTCGTGCTCGGAAAGAAGGCTGATGTGCAGGTCGAGTTCGGCGCGTTTCTCCGCGAGGTCGGCCATGCGGTTTTGCGTGATGAGCACGAACGTCGAGAGGAAGATCGCTTCGACGGAGGCGACGGTGCCGAGCAGGTAGAAGGTGTCGTCGAAGGGCGCGATGGGCGTCCATCCGCGATTGATGACGAACCACGCGACGAAGAGCAGCATGTGCAGGTAAATGAAGGCGCTGCTCCCGGCAAAGCGCGTCACCGCATCGGCGATGCGCCCGTGGAGTTTTCGTTCTGCTTCCTCGCGGCGACGATGCTCCAGCAGCGCCTCGACGTTGCGCTCGACGACGCCCGCCACGGGTTTCTCAGCGGGCGGCTTTTGGTGTGAGGTGGCTTCCACGCTCCTCTATCGCCGCTGCTCTGCCGGGTGCGCTTCGCGATGTCGTCGGGCACGCCGCCGCGCGAGGCGATTTACCAGAGGGCCGCGATTCCGCACATCCGCCGCACCGTGCTTGGGCGATGACAGGAAAACGCACCGCATTTATGCCGAAGAAAAAGAAAACCGACGCCGCGACAAAACCCGCGTCGCTCAAATCGCTCACCGCGGAAAAAGCGGGTGCGCTTCATCCGAAAGACACCGTGCAGACCGCCGGCGTCCGAATGCGCGAGCACGACGCCGGGACGTGGCCCGTGGCCGAGGATCGCAAGCTCGTCGGCATGATCGACGAGAAAAATCCCGACTGGAAATTGGGCGGGCACGGGCACGATCCGAAGGCTTCGCGCGTCGGCGAAATCATGAAGCGCGAGTTGATCTTTTGCTACGAGGACGAGGACTGCGGGGCAGCGCGGCGCAAGATGGACGAACACGGCATGAACTTCCTGCCGGTGGTGGATCGCGAGATGAAAATCGTCGGCATTTTCACCCGCGAGGAGATCGCGTCGAAGGCGTGACCGTTTGATTCTCGCGAGATAATCACAGCCGCTCGACGCACGATGGGCGATGTGTGGCGATGACCGATCCGCGCGCCGATTCTCCGCCTGCCACCGATCCGCCCGCCCCGACCGCGCGCGTGCTCGTAGTGGATGACGATGCGGCCTCGCGCCGTCTGCTCCTGCATTCGCTGGGCGCGATGGGCTACGCCGCCGAGGGCGCGGAGGATGGCGCGCAGGCGCTGGAAATGATCGTCGCGCAGCCGCCGGAAATCGTGCTGCTCGATCTCGATCTGCCGGGGCTCAACGGCGCGGAAATTTGCACGCGGCTGCGGCATCATCAGCGCGAGGAATTGCGGAACATCCCGGTCGTGATGCTCACCGCACACGATGGCGAGCGCGAGGAAGTGGCGTGCCTCGCGGCGGGCGCGAATGATTTCATCGCAAAGCCCATCGGCCGCGCGGCCCTCGCGGCGCGCATCGCCACGCAACTGCGCCTGCGCGCGCTGAACGAAACGCTGCGCCAGCAAAAGGAAGAACTGGAACGCTGGCGCGCGGCACAGAATGCCGACCTCGATGCCGCGCAACTCGTGCAGCACGCGATTCTGCCCGCCGTCGTGGAAATGCCGGGCTGGAAAATGGAAGTCGGTTTCATCCCGATGATCCAAGTCGGCGGCGACATCTACGGCGTCGAGCCGACGCGCGAGGGCCATCTCGTGTGGCTCGCCGATGCGACCGGCCACGGCGTCGCCGCCGCGCTCTGCACCACGCTCGTCGTGCTGCTTTTCCAGCGCGCCGCCGTGCTTTCCGATCCGGCCAAAGTGCTCGCGCAGGTCAACGCCGGAATGCTCCGCATCTTCCACGGACGCTCGATGATGACCGCCGCGTGCGCGCTGCTTTTTCCGGATGGCGAATTGCATTTCGCCGGGGCGGGCCATCCACCGCTGCTCGTGCGCCGCGCGGATGGGCGCGTGGAAAGTTTCGCCTCGCAAGGCACCGTGCTCGGCGTGCTGCCGGATCGCACTTTCCCGATGGAAAGCGTGCGCCTTTCCGCAGACGACACCGCGCTCCTTTTCACCGACGGCCTCTACAGCGCGCGCCGTCCCGATGGCACGCGGATTGAAATCGAGGAGGTCACGCCCGCTTTCGTGAAAGACAGGAGCCCACTTGCGCTGATCGAGCGGATGCGCGGGCAAAGCACCTTCGACGACGACGTAACCGCGCTGGCGATTCAGCACCTGTAGCGAAAATGGACGGCGCGTGTCGCGGTGAGCGACGCTTTTCACGACACCTTGGAGCTTCCACAGAGGCGATGCGCGCTGGCACGAAAGGCGATCTTCAATACGCCATGAACAAACCACTTAAAACCGCCCGCCGCGCCGGCTACACGCTCGGCGATTTAATTCTCGCCGTCTCCTCCGCGAGCCGCAACAGCCGCGAGGCCACCCTCGCCGTGATGGATCTCCTCACCTCGCGGCGTGTCACTCTCGACCGCAGCCGCGTCTCGCGTCGTCACCGGCACTAATCGACGAAATACAGCCACTTCGATGCGCACGCGCGATTTGGAACCCGAACAACCATGAAACATCATTACCTGATCCCAATGTTTGCCGCGCTCGCATTGGCCGCCTGCGAGCCAAAACAAACCACGTCCGAAAAAGTGAAGGACAACGTCAACGACGCCCTCGACCGTCGGCCCGGCGAGAAAGTGCGCGATGCGGCGGAGGATACGAAGGATGCGGTGAAAGACGCCGCCAAAGACATCAAAGGCGCGGTCAAAGATGCCACCAAATAACTCACACCCATGCTCCACTACGCGCTCGTTTTTCTCGTCGTCGCGCTCATCGCCGCCGTGCTCGGTTTCGGTGTTATTGCCGGCACCGCCGCTTTAATCGCCAAGATTTGTTTCGTGGTATTCCTAATCTTCGCCATCGTCAGCTTCGTTAGTAAAAAATAGGAACTGGCGATTACCGCGATCCTAACTCCGTTGGCAAATTTCTAGTCTCCGAATTTTGCATTCGTCTTCCGCTTGATCCGCCAGGTGGTTACCAAGGGCTCCGCGAGCATATCCCCGCCCGGCCAGAGGCGGAGCGCGCCGCGGAAAGCGTCTTGATTGTCTCCGCGCTCGCAGCCTTCCGGCAATGGGTTGAGGTATTTTGCGTTACCACCGCCGATGGCGATGTGGTCGGGCCAGAAGACATCGCGTAGAACGGCGAGCGCGCGATTCACAGCCTTTTGCCAGCGCGCTTTGCCGAGGGTGTTGAGCGCCTCTTTGCTCAAGCGATCCATGAAGCCTTCCGACTTGGAGAGCCGCATGATGCCAATCTCCAGCGGCACGATGGTATCGTCCGCGATGAGCGCCGCGCCGACGCTCGTGCCGAGGCCGACGAAAAGCATCCGCCCCGAGTCGTAGCGAGCGAGCGCCTGCATCGCGGCATCGTTGATGACGCGCACGGGTTTCTTAAAAGCCTTCTCAAAATCGAAGTCCATCCAGCCGCCGGAAAGATTCAGCGGATTGCGCGCGATCTTTCCCTCGCGCACCAGGCCGGGGAAGCCGAGTGAGATGGCTTCGTAGTCCCAGTCTTCTGTCGCGGCGAGCACGCCCTTCACCATCTTCGCGGCAGTCAGTCCGCGGCCCGAGGAAAATTTGCGAAAGCCTTCGTGACCGCTCGCCATCAGCTTCACGTTGGTCCCGCCCACATCGATCATCAACACCTTCATTTCGCCGTCTCCTCCGCAGGAAGCAGCCGCTCGATGAGTTCGGTCACACCGTCACCATGATCGCCCTGCGTGACAAGCTGCACCTTGTCCTTGATCGCCGGGAGCGCATTCGCCACGGCCACGGAGAGCCCGCAGATGTCGAGAAAGGCGTGATCGTTTTCCGCATCGCCGATGCCCGCGACATCCTCCGGTTCTAGGTCAAGCTTTTGCAAAGCCGCGCGCAGTCCGGTGGCTTTGTTCACACCGCTCGGAAGGATCATCACCGCGCCTTTGTTAAAAATAACCTGGCACTCGATTCCAAAATCTTTGATCGCATCAAGCACTTCCTTTTCATGCGGTTCCCACGTCGCGACGATGACCTGCCCGAGTTGCAACGGCAGCCCGCGCTCATGCAGCCGCGCGACGAATCCGCTCGGCGGCGGCTCGGCCAGCGGCTCGGTCGTGCCACTGGCGGGGTGGAAAAGAACCGCGCCGTTTTCCATCACGGCGAGATCGAACCAGCTAAGTTCCAAGAAGATCGCCGCGAGGTCGTTCAACTCGCGCCCCGTCACGAGAATGAGTTTGTTGCCCGCGCGCTTCCAGCGTTCCAGCGCACCAAGAGTGGTTTCGCTCACGGTTCCGTTGTGCGCGAGCGTTCCATCAAAATCCGTGGCGAGGGCGCGCAGATGCAGCGGGGGCGGGGGCTGGTTCACTTGGCGGCTTTGCGTATCTTGGTTTTCCTTGCGCGTCCCGAGCCACTCTTTTTCCCGCCGCCATCCAGCTTATTCACGGTGGCCCAGGCGCGCTCTTCGGCTTCTTCCTTCGGAACGCCGCGCTCTTCGTAACTCTCCTCGATGTGCCGCGCCTGGCGTTTCTGTTTTCCGGTGTAACTGCTTTTGTCTCCTTGAGGCATGGTGACGAATTGGATTTCAACATTTCATCGCACGGCGTCATGCACGCGGACGCATCTTTGCGCGCGATGCACTGATATGAAAACGCACGCCTTTTCCACCATTGCCTTACTCTCTGCTGCCTTGGCTGGGTGCGCCATTGTGGAAACCGGCGATCACGTTTGGTTCAAGGAAGGCGCGACTCCGCAGGAACGGGATGCGGCCCTCGCCAGCGCGCGCGTGCAAGCCACCCAAGCGCACGTCACGCTCCAAGAGGAGCGCGACATGGTAATTCGGTCCATGACCGCACAAGGCTGGCGGCTAATGGAGAAAGGTTCCGCGACGACGCTTAAGTCCGACACCACGCGAAAGAAGCCTGTTCCCATGACTTCGGGCACGGCGTTACCCTGACTTAATACTGGTGCCAGTAGCCTTCGCGGTCGTAGTAGCCGCGCCGCGCGTATCGCCCTTCGTGATAACCTTGGTCATACGCGCGCTCGCGCTGATTTTGCACGGCCCGTCCCGCGACATAGCCAGCGCCGGCACCAATACCCGCGCCGACGAGCGCATCGTGACCGCGACCACGGTGTGCGCCGCCGATCGCCGCTCCGGTGGCTGCACCGAGGAGCGCGGTCTGGCCGGGAGTTTCGCAGCCAGAAGTCGCTAGCGATGCGGCTAGGGCCGCGGCGAGAGCGAAGTGCCGGAATGGTGGGGTAGTTGGATTTGTCTTCATAAGTTGGAAATGTTCGCCCAAGGAAGTCATCGCAGCAGCGGCTCGAGCGCGCTCAGAGCGGAGGCTGAATCGAGCATCGGGTGAGAAAGGGACCGCTCCCTTGCGGAAGCGGTCCCGGTTCACGACCGAACTCTTCGTCAGCGACTTTCGGTTGTTGTCGTCTGCGTGGTGGTCGATCCACGCATCGGATGAACGGAAGTTGTTTCCTCCGTGGTAGTCGTCGAGCTGGTCACGGGTTGCTTTTTCTCGACGACCGTTGTGCAGGCGGAAGCGTCGAGCAGGGCTGCAAGCGCAAAGGCTCGGAGGATGAGGTTGGTTTTCATAACATCATTTCTTCGCGAGAAGCGGCATGGCTGCGTGCATGGAAAATCTGGCATGGCGCTAAAAGCTTCTTTATCCAGCAAAGGCGCGCTCCAGCGTCGCAAGGTCCAGCTTCTTCATTTGCAGCATGGCTTGAAAGACGCGCTGCGATTTCGCCGATTCGTGATCGCTCATCATCTCAGCCATGATCTTCGGAACGATCTGCCACGAGAGGCCGAAGCGATCCTTCACCCAGCCGCATTGTTGCGCCGCCGGGTCGCCTCCAGCGGAGAGCTTTTCCCAATAGTAGTCCAGCTCGTCCTGTGTCTCGCACTCGACTTGCCACGAAATGGCTTCGTTGAATTTAAAGTGCGGCCCGCCGTTGAGTGCGGTGAAAGACTGGCCGTCCAACTCAAACACGACGGTGCATAGCGATCCGGCTGGCTTGCCGTGGATTTCCTGCCCGACCGCTGGGTAACGTGCGATGGCGGTGATCTTCGAGTTTTGGAAGATGGCGGTGTAAAAGCGGGCGGCGTCTTCGGCCTGAGTGTCAAACCACAGGCAGGGGCTGATTTTCGAAAGCATCGTCGCTATCCTCTCGGCATCAGCAGGAGTGAAGACCGATCATGTTACCCTCCGTATCGAAGACGAGGGAGATGAACCCATATTGGCCGATGGAAATTTTCTCCTTTTGAATGCGTCCGCCATTCTCGACCGCACGGGAGGCTTCCACGGCACAATCTCCGCAAGCGAAGTAGATGAGGGTTCCCCCGCCGCCGGAGTCCTTGCCGTCCATCTTGACTAACGCGCCAGGACATCCAGGCAGATCCATTCCCATCGGAAAGGCCCATATTTCGAGGTCGGGACTTTCCAGGCGCTCCAGCTTCACTTGGAAGGTTTTTTGGTAAAAGGCTTTGGCTCGTTCCATGTCTTGCACATAGATTTCAAACCAACCAACGAGATTGCGATTGGGATTCATAGCAGCGTGTTAGTTAGAGTTTGGACGTGGAACTCTTGAACAAGCATTGCGAGTCACCTAACGCCGGATCAGCAGGCCCGCGACAAAGCCCGCGCACACAGCCGCGACCAGGGTTTCGCGCGGATTTTGGCGGACATATTCCTCGCCGTCCTCGCGCAGTGAACGGGCGCGGTTGCGGGCCTGGTCGTAGGCTACACCCGCTTGCGCTTTCACTTCATCCGCTGCCGCGGCGCCTCTCGCCTTCACGTCTTCCACTGCTGCGCCGACCTTGGCGCGCACGTCATCGGCCAGGTCCGCCACTTTTGCCTTCGCCTGCTCGACGCGGCCAGTGGTATTTTCCTTCAATTCATCGAGCAGCGCGTTCAAGTCGTGCTCATTGAGGCCGAGTTTTTCGCGCAGGCGCGCGAGGAGCTCCTGACCTTTGCCGGTGACAAACACGAGATCGTCATCGGTGAGTTGCGCGTAGCGTTGCTTGAGCTGGCCTTTGATGGAGTCCCACGAGTTTTCTATAGAGGAGTGTTTCATAGTGCCTGTGAATTCGTCGGTGACGCCGCGGCTGGCCGTGTGGCAAAAAATTATTTCGGCGCGTCCGCACTGAGCAGCTCGACGATGAGCGATTCAAGGCGCGGGAAGTCGATGGGCTTGGTGAGATGCGCGGCGAAGCCAATCTCGCGGCTCTTTTCCAAGTCCGCATTCATGCCATAGCCGCTCATGGCAATGGCGCGCACGGGGCCGTGCGGGCGCAGCTTTTCGAGCAAGTCCCAGCCGGTACCATCGGGCAGGCCGATGTCGGTGATAAGGAGGTCCGGTTTCGACCCGGCGAATTGCGCGACCGCCGCCTCCACGCTGCCCGCCGCCGTCACGCCGTAGCCCTTGCGCCGCAGCGCGCGCGAGAGCACACGGCGCGTGTCCTCGTGATCTTCCACGACCATGATCGTCCGTCCGCGCATCGCTTCGTCAGGCTGCGGGCACGGCGGTTCATCCGGCGACTCGGTGGCCGTGGCGGTGGTCGGAAGAGAAACGCGAAAGACCGCGCCGCGATCTTTGCCCTCGCTCGTCGCGCGAATCTCGCCGCCGTGTCCCTCGACGATGGCGCGCGTGATTGCGAGGCCGAGGCCCAGCCCCGTCGCCGTCAATTGCGGATTGCCCCGGCTGAATGCGCCGAAAATCGACGCGAGTCTCTCGGGCTCGATGCCCATGCCGTTGTCGCGGATTTCGATGACCACGCGGTCTGCATCGTTCGTCGTCGAGATTTCGACGCGGCCTTGTGGCGGGGAAAATTTCACCGCGTTCTTGAGGAGATTCCACAAGACCTGCGTGAGCCGTGGAGAGTCGCCGAGGACGGTCGGCTGCGTGGCGGTGAGTTCCGTGTGGACGGTGATTTTTTTGTCGTCCATTTGCGGCTGGCAGACATCCAGCGCCGCCTCGATGCAGGTGTGAAGATTCACCGGAAGGCGCGCGATTTTCAGCCGCCCGCTCGCGATTTGCGTGAGGTCGAGCAGGTCGTCGATGAGCCGCGCCTCGAGTTCCACGTTGCGCTGGATCATGGAAAAAGTTTCGCGCAAATCCGGCGTAAGCGTGGTGTCGCCGAGCGTCGCGGAGACGAGCGAAAGCACTGGAGCGAGCGGGGTGCGCAACTCGTGGCTGAGCATCGCGAGAAACTCATCTTTCGCCGCGCTCGCCGCGCGCAGGGCGTCGTTGTTGGTGCGCGCTTCGCGGTAAAGGCGTTCGAGTTCGAGCCGCTGTTCGTCGAGCCGTCGCTCGGCTTGCACCGTGTAAATCGCGTTGTTCACCGCGAGACGGATCGCGTCGTCGGTGGCCTCCGCCTTCACGAGATAATCGTGCGCGCCCGCTTTCAGCAGCGCCACCGCGGCCTGCTGATTTCCAGCCGCCGTGAGGATGACCACTGGGAATGGAATGCGATCCTGCGCATCCCGCGCACCGCGCAAAAAATCCAGCCCGGTCCCATCGGGCATCGCATCGTCCAGCACCACGCAATCCGGCTTCGTCGCCGCGAGCAGTTGGAGCGCATCGGCGATCCTCTCGGCCTCGACGGCGCGATACTCGAAATTCGTGTCGCGACCGAGATGGCCGACCAGTGCCGCGCGTTCTTCGGCGCTGTCGTCCACGATGAGGAGAGTGCGTTGGTCCATGAAATGAGTCGGGGATTCGTTTCCGCTGAATCGGCTGCGATACGCCGTGCGGTCTGCTTATTCTCGCGGAAAATTTCCCGCACTCCGATGCAGTCAACCGGGGCGTCTCGTGCGTAATGTCGCCGTCATGACGTTCCGATTTCCACACGCGCTCGCGCTTGGTCTGCTCGCTTTTTCGGGCTGCAAAAAAGCTCCGCCACCCACCGTGACGGGACCGCTGCCGGTGAATGTCGTGACGGTGGCGGAAAAGGAAGTCATCGAGTGGGATGAATTCACGGGGCGGATCGAGGCGGTGGAGTCGGTCGAGATTCGCGCGCGCGTGAGCGGCTATTTGCAGGCGATCAGCTTCAAGGCGGGCGCGATGGTGAAGGCGGGCGATCCGCTTTTCACGATCGACCCGCGCCCTTACCAGGCCGATCTGGATCGCGCGACGGCGGACTTCGAGAGCGCGGAGGCGGAGGCGAAACTCGCCCGGCTCGATTTCCAGCGCACCGAGGAGCTGCGCGGGAAGAGTCTCGTTTCCGTCGAGCAATTCGACCAGAAAGCGGCGGCGCTGAAACAGTCGGAGGCGAGCGTGCGCTCGGCAAAGGCGGCGAAGGATTCGGCGGCGCTGAACATCGAATTCACGCAGATCAAATCGCCCATCGACGGGCGCGTGAGCAATGAGCGCGTGACCGTGGGAAACCTCATCCAGCCGGGCACGACGGCGGACAGCGTGCTTACCACGGTCGTCTCGACCGACCCGCTGCATGTGTATGTCGATGCCGACGAAAACAGCGTGCTCAAGTTCATCAAAGCGCACGCGGCGGGCACGCGGAAAAGTGTGCGCGAGGAGACGATCCCGGCGTTTGTGCAGATGGCGAATGAGGAGGGTTTCCCGCACGAGGGCGTCCTGGATTTCGTGGACAATCGCATCGACCCGACGACGGGCACGCTCCGGGTGCGCGGCGTTTTCAAAGCGTGGGATGCGCTGCTCACGCCCGG
>JAYVRQ010000565.1:0-14035 GCA_043776145.1 Chthoniobacteraceae bacterium | reverse complement strand
ACGGCATCGCCGAAGTGGGCGGCGGCGACATGACACGGCTGAAATTTCTCGCGGAGCGGATGGACAAAATTTTCGCGGATTGATCCCGCGCCGCGCGTGTGCCTGCGCCGGAGCCATGCAGTGCGGTTTTATTTCTTAAACGCAGAGACGCAGAGGACGCAGAGGGCGCAGAGGTGGATGATTCAGGTCACATGCTTGCGAAAAATTTAGCGGTCCAAAACCTCTGCGCTCTCTGCGCCTCTGCGTCTCTGCGTTAAAAATAAAATCGCCCGAACTGAATCGTTCGGGCAGGCTGGGCGCATGACACTGATCCACCGCCTTTTCCCGCTCGCCCTCGCCGCCCTGCTGCCCGCATCGCTCCCCGCCGCGAGCGCGGAATTGCAGGCGGAATACGCGCAGGTGCGAAAGATCGCGCTGAAAGATTCCGGCGTGCGCGCGGCCTATGCGAAGGCGGATGCGAAGCTGAACGCGAAGATGATCGAGATCGACCCGTCGCTAAAGCCGCTCGTGGAAAAAGGCGGAGCCGCACCCGCGCCCGCACCGCGCACGACGGCGAAGCAACCGGTGCGCAAAGCGGCGGCATCGCAGTCGCAGTATGTCGTGGCGAAAGGCGACACGCTTACCAGCATCGCGGCGCGCTACCGTGTGGCGGTGGCAGATTTGAAAAGCGCAAACGGGATCGTGGACGAGCGCAAACTCCAAGTCGGCCAAAAGCTGACGATCCCCGCGCATTCCAGCACAGCGAAGCCCGCTGCAAAAAAGGACGCCGGGCTTTGGAACCGGATGGGACTGTAAGGCAATTTCGCGCTGCCTCGATCGCCGCAACCGTGGGCTTCAGAATTCCCCCGCACCGTTGCGTTTCGCGACCTGCCCGAGGACTTCGTGGGTGCGGTCGATCGGGCGCTTGAGCACGTTTGTCGGCGCGGGCGTGGCGTCTTTCGGGCCGGTGGTCAAAGGCGCGAGTTGCTGGCCGGTGGCGGTCTGCGCGACTTCCACGACGGGCGTCTGCCGCCCGAAGTAGAGATAGATGCAGGCGATGGCGATGAGGAGTGCGACGATTTTCATTCCCGCAAAATCAGCACGGGCTGAGCCATCGCTGAACCGGTGATCCTTTTTGCCGTGACGAATGCGCGTCCACTCCGCTTACTGGCGGTGCGCGTGCGCACGCGACCTTGCCCATTTCCATGAAACTCTCGACCGACTCCCCGACCATCGACAACGCGGCCCTCGACGCCATCCTCGGAGCGCATCATGGCGATCCGTTCGGAGTGCTCGGTATGCACCAGGCCGGCGAGGACATCGTCCTGCGCGCCTTCCGGCCCGGAGCCCGCGCGATGGCGGTGCGCGAGGCGCGCGAAGGTGGGCGCGAGTTCGCGGCGATGCTCGTGCATCCCGATGGTTTTTTCGAGGCGCGGCTCAGCGGGGTGCGGGAACGGTTCGCCTACGTGCTCCTCTTCACCTCGCACGACGGTCACGAATGGACCGAGCACGATCCCTACAGCTTCGGAATCATTCTCGGTCAACTCGACCTGCATCTTTTCGGCGAGGGCCAGCACTGGCGGCTCTATGAAAAACTCGGCGCGCATCTCACGGAAATCGGCGGCGTGCGCGGCACGAGCTTTCATGTGTGGGCTCCCAATGCGCAGCGCGTCAGCGTCGTCGGCGATTTCAACGATTGGGACGGACGCCGCCACACCATGCGCAAGCTGCTTGGCTGCGGGGTTTGGGAAATTTTCCTGCCCGGCGTGAATGAGGGCGCGCATTACAAATTCGAGATTCGCACCTGCCACGGCGGCATCGTTTTGAAGAGCGATCCGTTTGCGTTCTTCGGCCAGCACAGCACGGAGACGGCATCGCTCGTGTTCGATCTGCATCGTTACAAATGGGCGGATTCCGCGTGGATGGAATCGCGGAAGGCGAAGGAATGGCACCGCTCGCCCGTGTCGATTTACGAAGTCCATCTCGGCTCGTGGCAGCGGAAACCGGAGGAAGGAAACCGCTACCTCAGCTACCGCGAACTCGCCGACACGCTCCTGCCGTACGTTCTCGAAATGGGCTACACGCACATCGAGTTGCTGCCCATCCTGGAGCATCCGTTCGACGGCTCGTGGGGTTACCAAGTCACGGGATTTTTCGCGCCGACGAGCCGCTTTGGGAACCCGGATGAGTTTCGCTCTTTCGTGGACCGCTGCCATCAGGCGGGCGTCGGCGTCATCCTCGATTGGGTGCCCGGCCATTTCCCGAAAGACCCGCACGGCCTCGCGCAATTCGACGGGACGTGCCTCTACGAACACTCTGATCCGCGCCAGGGCGAGCATCGCGACTGGGGGACTTTGATTTTCAACTACGGGCGTAACGAAGTTCGCAACTTCCTCATCGCCAACGCGCTCTTCTGGCTCGCGGAATATCATCTCGACGGCCTTCGCGTGGATGCGGTCGCCTCGATGCTCTACCTCGACTACTCCCGCCAGCCCGGCGAATGGGTGCCGAACATCCACGGCGGACGCGAGAATCTCGACGCGATTTATTTCCTGAAACGCTTCAACGAAGTCTGCTACGAGCAGCACCCCGGCATCATCACGCTCGCCGAAGAAAGCACCGCGTGGCCCGGCGTCTCGCGCCCGACTTATCTCGGCGGACTCGGCTTCGGCTTCAAATGGAACATGGGCTGGATGCACGACTTCCTCGATTACATGTCGCTCGATCCGGTCTATCGCCGGTTCCACCACGGCGCGATCACGTTCAGCCTGCTCTACGCCTTTCACGAGCATTTCGTCCTCGTCCTCAGCCACGATGAAGTCGTCCACGGCAAAGGCGCGCTCCTTTCCAAAATGCCCGGCGACGTGTGGCAGAAGTTCGCGAATCTCCGCATGTTTTACGGCTGGATGTTCGCGCATCCCGGAAAAAAACTGCTCTTCATGGGCAGCGAATTCGGCCAGTGGACCGAGTGGAATCACGACAAATCGCTCGACTGGCACCTCTGCGGCGAGCCCCTGCACGACGGCCTTAAGCGCCTCTGCCAGCACCTCAATTTTCTCTATCAGCACGAGCCCGCGCTCTACGATCAGGACGACACATACGCCGGCTTCGAGTGGATCGACTTCAACGACTCCGACAACTCGGTCGTCTCCTTCCTGCGCCGCAGCCGCGAGGGGCAGATCATCGTCTTCATCATCAACGCCACACCCGTCGTCCGCGAGGGCTACCGCATCGGCGTGCCCGAGCACGGGCGGTACGCGGAGATTTTGAACACGGACGCGCAGACCTACGGCGGGAGCAATGTCGGCAACTACGGCGGGCAATGGGCCGAGCCGCATCCGTGGCAGGGCAAAGGCCACAGCCTGCTCGTGAACCTCCCGCCACTGGCGATCATCGGGTTTAAGCGGGAGTAGCGGCGGCTCTCCACCGCACGCTCATTTAGTTTTGGTCAGAAGCGGCGCTGCGAGCAAAACCGACGTCGCAATTGCCGTGAGGCCGAGAAGCACGGTCGTGTGAAAGAGGACGACGATCACAGACACGACGGCGCGACGGTAGCGCGGCCAGGCAGCGACACACAGTTCCAAGGCAATCAGGACTGGAACGGCTGCCTCGAACACGAACTGCATGTTGTTCGCGAGGAAATTGGAGGCGTCCATGAACCACTGCGCCTTGGAGCCGGTCAGGTTCGTGTGCTGCCAGAGCCATTGGAGCTTTGGGAGTAAAAATGCGTTCGAGAAAAACCAGATGAACAACGCGGGAAAGATCGTTCCGAACGCCTTGAGATAAGTTGCCAGCGCGGTTTCAGCGTTCGGAAGTGGAGGAGGAATTTGATCGGCCATTTCAGGATGCGCGAGCAACGCCCAGCGCAAACATTCACACCCTCGCTGTCAAGATTGCCCGTCCATCGGCGCGAACATTCCTACGTCCCCACAAGAAATTGCCGTTCAAAACGCCCAAAACCGGCGACTTGCACGGCAATCAAAAAAAATTCCGAACGAATTTTGAACCGACCGCAAACTCGCGGGTCGAATAAGACAGTTTTCATTTTCCTTGGTTGGGGCGGGCTGGCGCTGAGTGGGCGCCAGCCCGTTTTTTTTGCACTAAAACTCAACGGGGCTTGCCATTTGCGCGGCGCGCGCTAGCACTGTGCGCCTATGAAAAAAATCGAGGCGATCATTAAGCCGTTCAAAATGGAGGATGTGAAAGACGCCCTCGCGGAAATCGGCATCCAGGGCATGACCGTCGCCGAGGTGAAGGGCTTCGGACGCCAGAAGGGGCACACGGAAATTTATCGCGGCAGCGAATACACCGTCGAGTTCCTCCCCAAAGTGAAATTCGACATCGTGGTCGAGGACGGCATGGTGCAGAAGGCGGTCGATACGATCGTGCAATCGGCGAAGACGGGGAAAATCGGGGACGGCAAAGTGTTCGTGCTACCGCTCGAGGATGCCATCCGCATTCGCACCGAAGAACGTGGGGACGAGGCGATCTAGGTGTCCGACTGGCTCATCGCCGTCGTCCTCGGCTTCATCGAAGGACTCACTGAATTCATTCCCGTTTCCTCCACCGGACACCTCCTGCTCGCCGAGCACTGGCTGAAACTGGATGGCACTTTTTTCGGCACGGAGATTTTCAACGCGGTCATCCAATGCGGCGCGATGCTCGCCGCGCTCCCGCTTTTCTCGAAAAGGCTGGCGACGCTGGCGCAATGGCGCGAGCCCGGCGTGCGCGATTACTTTCTGAAGCTCGCGCTGGCCTTTTGCATCACGGTCGCGGGTGCCTTGGTGATGAAAAAAATGGGGCTCACGCTGCCGCACACCGTGCTGCCGATCGCGCTCGCGCTGCTCATCGGCGGCGTGCTGTTTGTCGCGGTGGAAAGGTGGCTGCGCGCGCGACAGGGCTCGTCGGAAGTGACTTGGATGCTGGCCGCGGTCTTCGGCTTGGCGCAGCTCGTCGCCGTCGCGTTTCCGGGAACGTCGCGCTCGGGTGCGACGATCCTTTTCGCGCTGCTGCTCGGGCTGGGACGCGGACCGGCGATCGAGTTTTCCTTCCTGCTCGGCATCCCGACGCTCTGCGCCGCCGGGGCGAAGACTTCGCTCGATGCGTTGAAGGCGCATGACCCGATCCTGTGGAGCCCGCTCATCGTGGCCACGCTCGTCGCGGCGGCGGTGTCGTTCGTCGCCGTAAAGTGGCTGCTGCACTATGTGCAAAGCCACACGTTCACCGGCTTCGGCGTGTATCGTATCGCGCTCGCCATCGTGCTGCTGCTGCTCGTGCGATAACAGGGTTGCGCGGCGCGGCGCTGGTCGCATAGTTTCGCCGTCCCCTATGCCCCGGACAAATCTCGGTCTCGCGACCATCGCCCTCCTCGCCTCCGCCCTGAACGCCGCGGACCCTCCCGCTTTATCCACCGCCTCCGTGCGCCTTGCGGATGGCTTCGATTGCCCGGTCGGGCGCGATGGGGCGAAAAACTATTACGTCGCGCGTGGCTTCCGCGTGAACGGCCATCTCGGCGAAGACTGGAACGGCCAGGGCGGCGGCGACACCGATCTCGGCGATCCCGTGACCTGTACCGCCCACGGCGTCGTCGTCTTCGCGCAGGATTACAAACTCGGCTGGGGCAACGTCGTCATCGTGCGGCACGCCTATTTGGAAAACGGCACGGTCAATTACATCGACTCGCTTTACGGCCACCTGAACGAGTTCTTCGTGCGCGTCGGCGAAAACCTCGCGCGCGGCCAGAAGCTCGGCACCATCGGCAACAACCACGGCCAGTACAGCGCGCATCTGCATTTCGAGCTGCGCAAGAACATCACCGTCGGCATGTATCGCAGCAGCTTCCCGCGCGATAACTCGGTGTACTGGGTTCCCAGCCAGTTCGTCGCCGCGCATCCATCGCTCGGCGGCGATGCGCGCGTCGTCTCCGTGCCCGTCAACACCTTCCCCGTCGAACCCCCGCCCGTCCTCCCCGGCCCTCGCGAAGACACCCCGATGGTCACGTTCAACCGCGCAAAAATCTACGCGACGCCGGAAACCGGGCTCGTCGCAAACGACGGCACGACGCCGGCCGGCAAACCGAGCGCGATCCGTCCCTCCGGCGGTGGATTCAAGGCCGATCGCTACGACGACATCCGCCCGCTTCCGAAAAAGTGATGCGGGCTTTCAGCCCGCGCACAGGCTGGAAAGCCTGTGTCACATTTCACGTCCGCATCGGCGAACTCGCGGCAGGCACGGCGTCCGGCATTTCCACACGCGGCGCATCGAGAAAAAGATTGCGCCATTCCGCGCAAAGCCAGCGCGCGAGGCCGCGCAGGAGCAGCCGCAGCACGCTCGCATCTGGCAGAAAGCCGCCGACGAGCACGCGCCAGTGCAGGTTGCGCTTGCCGAAGACGCCCGCGGCAATCTTGCGTCGCGCAAGATGGACGAGGCGCGCGTTGTAGAAGCGCATCAAGGCAGCGACCACTTTCCCCGGCACACCGTCGAATGGGAAAAATCCGAACTGCGTCGCGGGATCGGAATACACCTGGCGCACCGGGCCGAGATGGTAGCTCGCGATGTCGAGCAGCCACGCGGCGGTCATTAGTTCCGCGTCGCCCATGTAGAAATACTTGTCGCGATACACGCCCTCGAACCATGCGCGAAAACAGAACGCGAACCGCGCGTTGTAATCGTCGATGCAGGCATCGGTCCCCTGCCCTTCCAGCGCCTGTGCGATCAGCGATTGCGCGCCGTGCGCGGTGAACGCACAGAAATCCAACCCCGGACTGTAGAGCGGGTCGATGAACCCCGCCGCATCGCCCGCGAGCACCCAGCCATCCCCCGCGATCCGCTCGCACACATACGGCAGCGCCGAGTACGCGCGCTGATCGCCAAGCACCGCCTGCGCGTCGCCGAGCATCTCGCGCCCGACGGGATGCGTTTGAAAATGCGCGCGCAGCCGCTCGCCGATCGTCGCACCCGGAGCGGGCTGGAAAATGCGCGTGTCGTACACCAGCCCGATGCTCACATCGCCGCCTTTCAGCGGGATGATCCAGCACCACCAGCCGTGTCCCATGAGATGATTCGTCGCCAGCCCGCGCGCGGTCTTCGTCGCATCGGCCCACTTCGGAAAGCGCGACCGCAATTCGATCCCGTCCCAATCTTTCACGCCCGTAAATCGCGCCCACAGCGCATTCACCGGATGCCCCGCGAGCGGACGCAACTCGCCGAGTTTCCGCGCGATCACCGCCGCGCGCCCGCTCGCATCCACGACCCACTTCGCCTGTAAAACGCGTGTCTCTTCGCCGATCCGCACCGTCAGTTCATTGCGCCCCGCGCCGCCCAATTCGAGCTGCTGCAATTTCGCAGGCCGCCACAATTCGCAGCCCGCCTCGACTGCGAGCGCGAGCACATGCTCATCGAGCGTCGAGCGATCCACCTGAAATCCCGAGAGCCGCGAATTATACATCGCGCCAATTTCCACCGCGTCCTCGAACGCATCGTCCGCAGTCCGTGAAAACCACATGCGCAATCCCTGCTTCGGCAACTGGTGATGCGCGAGATGCGACGACAGCCCGAGCACGCGCGTGAGAAAACACGAACTCACTTCCGTCGTGGACTCGCCCACTTTCCGATCAAACTCCGCCGCCTTTTCGACAATGACCACGCGCCACGCGGGATTGCGCCGCTTCAGCAGCAGCGCGGTCGAGGCACCCGAAAATGCGCCGCCGACGACGGCGACATCGCAATGAAAATTCATGTCGCAGCGTTACTATCCGAAGCGCGGCGCGGGCGCAAAATTTCCCCGAAAAAATTCATTGCCGGTGCGCGGGCCGGGCTCTAGCTTCCGCGCCTCCTTTCGAGGAGCCTTAGCTCAATTGGTTAGAGCGCCGCCCTGTCACGGCGGAGGTTGCGGGTTCGAGCCCCGTAGGCTCCGCCAGATTTTCAATGGGCGGACTGGATCCATTTCCACGTTATCACCTTGCGCGATCTCGCGGCGAAAGCCGGGCTCTCGCATGTCGCGGTCTCGCTCGCCTTGCGCAATCATCCCCGCGTTTCCGCGAAGACGCGCGAGCGGGTGCAGGCGCTCGCGGCGAAGCTGGGCTACCGGCCAAATGCCTACGTCTCGGCGCTTGATGAGCGAGGTGCGGACGCCGCGGGTCGCGGGGCAGCCCATCCTCGCGCTCATCAATGCGTGGCCCGTGCGGCATGAACACATTTGGAATGCCGCTTTTCTCGGCGAACAGCACGGGCGTCCGGCGCGCGAGCGGATTCCCCCGATCCTGATTCGCGATGGCGATTCGGACGCGTTCCTCCGCTGGCTCGACCGGCATCAGCCGTCCTTCCACAAAGATGTGTTGATCGCCCCGACGTGGGTTCCGGGCGGCACCTTGCGGGAGAAATCGGGGTGCTAAACCCCGGCGCGGGCGCGGTTGCTTAACGCGGAAAGCATCTGCGCGTTTGCTTGCTTTTGGCGCGAGGGCAAAGTCGCCGCGCCCTGCAAACGCGGGGTGCCACCGCCCCAGTTTCACCATGAAAGCCTTCACCGCCCGCCAGATTCTCGCGTCCTCCGTCGCTGCTTTGCTCGCCGCCGCCGGGATGGCGCGGGCGGATTTGAATTGGGACACGATCCTCAACAACGGCATGATCGATGGCGGCACGGATTACTGGAATCCGACGTTTCCAAATTGGACGGCGACGGGTGCGCTCAATGTGCCGTGGGATTCGACGGGGGCGATTTTCGGCGGGACGGCGGGATTAGTTTCGATCAATTCGAGCATCTCCACGGTGGGGCTCACTTTTAACACAGCGGGCTACGCCGTCGTTGGCGATCCGTTCGATGGGATCACGACGGACGACACGCTCGCGCTCACCGGCGGCGCGAGCATCGTGGCGAATGCGAATGCGACCATCCGCCGATCATCGCGGGCGCGGCGGGGCTGAATCTGAGCGGCGCGGGGACGCTCACGCTGACGAACACGGCCTCGGCAAACTCGCGCTCGATGGCGGCATCACGCGGCTCGACTCGCTGACCGCGCTGCCCACGGCGGCGACGATCTCGATCAACTCCGGCGGCATCTTCCGGCTCAACACGAGCGACGGCGTGACCTCGCCGGCCACGCCCGTGCTTGGCTCGGCGATCAGCGTTCCCAATTCGCTCTCCAACGCGGTCACTTTCAACGGCGGCACCCTGCAAACCACCGCTGCTGCGGGAACGACGCGGACCATCAGCGGCACGGTGACGCTCGCAGCCGGCACCACGTCGAAAATCGTCCCGACCGGCTTCGGCGGAAACGAAACGCTGCGGAATTTTTTACGCTTTTTCGGCAAAGTCACCGGCGACGGCACGCTGCGCATCGAAGCGCCGAACCACGGCTACCCCGGCACCAGCGGCACCAACAACAACCGCCCCGGCGTAATTTTTCAAAACACCTCGACCGACCTCAGCGGCACCGCGGTCATCTCGCTCGGCGATAACATTGGCGTGACCAGTCAGGCGGTGGTGAACGGCGCGGGTCTGAATGTGAATACGGGCGATTGTTTTGGCAGCGCGAAGCTGCTGGTCGCGGGCACGCTGAATTTCAATTCCACGCCGCTCGGCGCGACGGCGACAATCGTGGCGAGCGACGCGCTCACGGGCAGCAATTCGAGCATCCTGTATGGCAACGCGGTCGAGTTTCAAAGCGACGGACGCATCAATGTGCAGCGGCAGGGTTCGGTGAATACGAACAACAAAATTTCGTTCGGCGGGCTGACCGTCACCGGCAATCGCACGGTGCAATTTTTCTCCGAGGGCGGGCGCTACACCGTCGGCTTCGGCGGCGGTGGCGCGACCTCGACGCTCGCGGGAAATGCGACGCTCCAGACCTTCGAGGCGGACGGTACTTTCAGCACGGGCAATGTCGCCTTCGACGGCCCGATCGTGGAAACGGGCGAGCCGCGCAGCCTCTCCTCGTGAACGCGGTGAACGCCGCGCTCACCGGCACCGGCGCGGGCGGCATCACGACAGGCACCACGAGCGCGCCCGCCGAACTCATCATCACCGATCAGGGCACGAGCGCGGACACCTTCACTGTCTCCGCCATCGTGCAGGACAACGGCGCGGGTGGTGCCGTGACGCTCGTAAAAAGCGGCGGCGGCAAGACGATCCTCACCGGCGCAAACACGCATTCGGGTGGGACGGTGGTGAACGCGGGCATCCTCGAATCGCAAAGCACGGGCAGCTTCGGCACCGGCGGAATCACGCTCGCGGGCGGCGAGATCGACCTGCGCAACAATGCCGCGGCGACGTACGCAAACGGCCTCACCGTCATCGGCGATGGCACCGTGCTCGTGAACAACAACAGCAGCGGCACGGGCAACGACATCACGCTGCCGACGCTCGCCATCGGCAACCAGACGCTCGTCGTCACCAATGGCAACACCTACAACCTTGCCATCTCCGGCGCGACCACGCTAGGCGGCGACGCTACAATTTCCTCGACGGGGACTTCGGTGAAACTGCTCGCCGCAATCGGCGAGAGCGGCGGCGCGCGGCAATTCACCAAGACCGGCGTAGCCAGCCTGCAAATTGGCAACGGCGCTGCGGACACGACCGCGAACACCTGGACCGGCGGGCTGCGGCTGTGGGGTGGCACGACGAATTTGAACAAGGCGGCGGGCACCGTCGCCGTGCCCGGAAACATCACGCTCATCGGCGACGGTGCCGCGGCGAACACCGGAGTCCTCGCCACCACACTGAATCTGAATTTCAACGAGCAGATCGGGGACACCGCGAGCGTCACGATCAACGGCGGCACGTTCAACGTGAAGAGCAGCGGTGGCACTGGCGTCACCGAAACGATGGGCACGCTGGCGATCAATGGCGGTGGGATCGCGGGATTTTTGCGCACCAGCGTCATCGGCACGGTGCAGGCGAACGTCGCCAACGCGCGCCTCAGCGTCAGCGACCTCGCGCTTTCGCATCAGGGAAATGTGAGCGTCGTCCATCTTTTCACCGGCACGACTGGAACGGAAGGCGTGCTCACTTTGCGCGGCAATCTCAGCTACGCGGGCGCGGGCGGGCTGAACGGCATCGACACGAATCCGACGGTCATCTGCACGACCGGCGCGCCGATCGCAGGGCAGACGCGCGGCACGCTTTCGCTCGCGAGTGGCGACCACACTTTCACCGTCGGCGACATCGACGGGATCACCGAGGAAGTGCGCATCGACGCGCTCATCGCCGGCTCGGGAAAGCTGATAAAATCAGGCGCGGGACGGGTTGGGCTGAACGTCACGCTGAATGAGAACAACACGTTTTCCGGCGGCGTGCGCGTGGATGCGGGCGACTTGCACGCACGCGCCACCAGCACCGGCACCGGCAATCCGCTCGGCACTGGGACGACCACGCTGAATGGCGGGAGGCTTTTCCTCGCGTTTAACGGCGCGGCGAGTAGCGGCACCATCGCGAACATTTCGACCGTGCCATTCGTCGTGTAATGGAACGGTGACGGGTTCGCTCGATGTGCTGAGTGGCGGCGAACTCGATGGCAGCGGACTCGTCAGCGCGGTGGTGGTCGTCGCGAACGGCGGCACGCTCGCGGTCGCGAAAAATCAAGGCGCGCTTCCGCTGCCGAAAGATTTCCGCATCGGCACGGCGCTGAGCCTCGCGGGGACAGGTGGCGGCGCAGGCGCGTTGCGTTTCGAGGGCACAGGGGACGCGACGATCACGCCCGCGAGCGGGACGACGCTCACCGCGGACACGTCCATCGGCGTCACGAATGCCAGTGCGAGCCTCACGGTGAACAACGCGATTGGCGGCGCGTTCAACGTCACCAAGGTCGGCGCAGGCGCGCTTGTGCTGCCATCCGCCACGACCTTCTCCGGCACCACGACCGTCGCGAATGGAACGCTGAACGCCGCGATCAACGGCGCGCTCGCAAGCACCACATCCGTCGCGGTGATAGCGGCGGAACCCTGCTGCTGAGCGGCGCCGCGACCATCCACCCGCTGAACTCCACACGCAGCACGCTCAGCAGCGAAGTGGCCGTGATGAACGTGACCGCGCTCACCGAGCCATGAAGCGGACGCTTGCACTTTCCGCAGTCCCGATGACCTGCTGAATTTCAGCCCATGAAATTATTCCTCCTGCTTTTGCTCGCCGCCGCTTCGCTCGTCGCCGCGACGCCGGAAAATCTTTTGCGCAACGGCTCGTTAGAGGGCGGGACGCTTTACTGGCATCAGGTCAGCGCGCCGGACCAGACGCTGGTGAAGGATGCGAAGGTGGGCGAGTTCGCGTTGCGCATCGCGAAGGGGAATGTGATGAGCGCGCCGTTCGTCGCGGTGCGCGGCGAGCCGGTGACGGTGAGCTTTTTTGTGAAGGGCGAAAAGCCGGGGCGCGTGGGCGTGCAGATGCCGCCGAGCGCGCGCGAGCCGGGCACGAAGGCGAAGCGGCTTTGGATGCGCGAGGCCGAGCAGAGCGCGGAAATCGGGACCGAGTGGAAGCGCGTTTCGTTCACCTGGATGGCCGACGTGCCGCCGGATGGCTTCTGGCCGCTGCCGCATTATCTCGTGCAAATCGGCGGCTACGATTCGCCGATCCTCATCGACGGCGTGACGGTGACGCTCGGGAAGGAAGGCACGTTGGAGTACGTGCCGCGCACCGTGCTCGAAGCGGTGGTCGAGTGCCCAAACCTTCGCGGGTATGTGGAAAATGGAAACATTCTCGAAGCCGGAAAGCCGGTGACGATGATCGCGCACATCTCGAACGCGGCGCTAAATTCCGGGCAGCCGTGTCACTTCCAATGGTTCGTGCAGGATTACGAAGGGAACCTGTTGTGGTCGTCTCCCGATGAATCCATCCCGATCAAACTCGGCCAGACCGTGACCAGACAAACCACGTTGAAACTTCCGGCGTCCGGCACGGTGCTCGTCGGATGCGTCGCGCGGCCTTCCATGAAACCGCCGATTGATTGGAAGTGGGACGCGAGCCTGATCCCGCTCACGACTTTGCCGTATCCGAAGTCCGCGACGAAGCCCGACTTCCGCGAGCGGTTCGGCGGATCGTTCGCGGGGCGCGAGGGGATGTTGCAGAAATATCAGCGCATTGGCTTTGGCTGGACGCGCTGGTTTCCCGAAACGAAGTGGCAGTTTTTCCAAAAGAAAAAGGACGCGCCGTTTGACTGGCACGATGCGGACTTCGATCTCGCGGCGAAGTACGGTGTGTCGCAGCATGTCGTGCTCTACGGCTGGCCGGAAGGGCTGATGGACAAAGAGCACAGCGGCCAGCCGCTCCCGCTCGATATGCAATGGAACGCGGACGATCCGCGCTGGGATGACCTCGCGATCGAGACAGCGTGGGACAAATTCGTGAAGGCGGCGGCGGCGCATTTCAAAGGGCGGTCGATCGTCTTTGAAATCGAGAACGAGCCGGAGTTCGACAAGTGGGACCCATTCAAAACGGAGTACGCGAAGTTCACCATTCGCACGGCGAAGCAGATTCGCGCGACCGATCCGGCGGCGAAGATCATGGTCAACAATGTCTATGGCATCCCGAGCGGATTGAACGCGGAGTTTTTCAAACTCGGCGGGCTGAAGTGGATCGATGTCGTGTCGTGGCATGACTACCACGCGGGCTGGCTCTCGGACGCGGCGGGCATCCGGCGGATGCGGCAGAACATGGACGAGGCGGGCGGGAAAAACGTGGAGCTGTGGTTCAACGAAGGCTGGGCCTTCACGAACACGGCGGTGGACGAGCCGATCGCCTGCACGCATCTCACGAGCGCGCAAAGTACGAATGAAATCATGGCGAGCGTCGCGGAGATGACGATCGCCGGGCAGGAAAAGACGATCCTCTTTCACACCGGCTACGAAGATCACGGGCAGAGCTTTTGGGATTACAGCGGGCCGGGCACGCTGCTGTGGGATTGGTATGGCTACCCGCTGCCGCTCGTCGCCGCGTGGAATGTGATGACGCATCACCTCGGCGTGAGCGAGCGCGTCGGCTTCGTGCGCCCGCCCGGCGCGAACCTCGCGATTTTTCAGGACTTGCGAAATGGACGCGGGGTGATCGTGGCGTACGCGGATCGCGAGGCGA
>JAYVRQ010000564.1:0-3946 GCA_043776145.1 Chthoniobacteraceae bacterium | reverse complement strand
CTTCGGTTCGGGTGCGCGTTTCAGTTCCAGTAGCACTGCTTCCGATGTGACGAGTTCATCGCGTAACTGGGCAATGTCCCACCACTCCCGCGTCCACTTGCGCCGGGCTTGGTGCTCAAGTTCGGGGCGCGTTTCGTGGTAGAAACTCGGGATGCTGGTTTCGACGTAGATGAGCGCACTCTGGAAGGACGCGGAGGCGGTAGAAGCGTTGGGGGCGGGTGGTGGCGGCGGGGTCGAGGAGGAGGACGGGGGCGCCGTCGCCGGAGATTTGGTCCTGGAGAATTAGCCAGGGGCGGGTGAGGTCTTCGGTGTATTCGATGCGATAGGTTTTGCCGGGCTGCGTGGGGAGCCGAGGCTTTGCGAGACGTCTATGGCGCAATGGAGACAATTGCAGCGTCAGGCCGCTGGTGGATTTGTCGCGCGGGCTGAGGCGCAGGACGCTGCGGGGATCGCGCGGGTCGGTGCCGCGGGTGCCCTGAGCGTGAGCCGAAGGGGCGAGGACTTCCTGCGCGTCGGGGATGCCGTCGCCTTCGCTGTCGAGCAGCGGGGAAACTTCGGGTGCCGGAGCGTGTGACATCGCAGTCAGAGCGGGAGATGAATCACTGAGTTTGCTAACTCCTCCGGCTCGCAGACTTTCGTGATGAATTCCAAATCCTTTACGTACTGGCCGATCGAAGCTCCTTCGGCGTGTCCATAGATCAAACCACCAAAAGGCTTGGCAATCCGCTGCCAATCTTCTGCCAATGCTTTGAAGCGAATGTCGTGGGTGAATACAACTCGTCCCTCCGTGGTGGCAAGGTTCAGCAGTGCATCGTCGGGCAAGCGATTCGTGCTTTCCTCAGTGGCAGTCACCACGTCCACACCGCGTAACCGCAACTGGCGCGTGATTGCCATCGGCACATGCACATCCATGTAAAGGCGGATCGCCATTAAACCGCCTGCTTTTTCAACATCCGTAACCGTTTCAAGAGGAGAGAATCTGGCTGCTTCTGTCGGGAATCATCGGCTTCCGCTAGCTCCGCCGCCATCTCGCGGTCGATTTCCTCGGCATGGTCGTGATAGTAAGCCAGCGCCGCATGCACCTCGGCCAGCGACAAGTAAGGATACTGCAAAACGATTTCTTCCGCAGACCAGCCGCGGTTGAGATAATCAGTAACGAGCATCGCCACGCGGGTTCTTGGATGACCTTCCAGCCGAGCCGGCTCGCCAGTTGGCTTAATGATGTGCGGGTAGTCGAGAGTCACAGGCATGATGGAGAGGTTAAGATGTTAAGTGATTGAATCAACGACGCATTCTCGCCTCGCCAACCGCGCAATGCAATTGCCCCAAGCAAGTGCGTTTCCAAGTGCCCCAACTTGGGAACGAGTTTTCGTCGATGGGGTCCGCATCTCTCAATTGTCCCCACGGCACCGCGGACTTCTCGCAAAGCCTCGAATCTCAACACTCAACTCTCAACTTGGTTCACGGCAAAACGATCAGGCGGTAGAAGCGTTGGAGGCGGGTGGTGGCGGCGGGGTCGAGGAGGTGGACGGGGGCGCCGTCGCCGGGGATTTGGTCCTGGAGGATTTGCCAGGGGCGGGTGAGGTCTTCGGTGTATTCGATGCGATAGGTTTTGCCGGGCTGCATGGGGAGCCGAGGCTCTGCGAGACGTCTATGGCGCAATGGAGACCATTGCAGCGTCAGGCCGGTGGCGGATTTGCGCGCGGGCTCAGGCGCAGGACGCTGCGGGGATCGCGCGGGTCGGTGCCGACGAGGAGTTCCTGCGCGTCGGGGATGCCGCTCGCCCATTCACCTGCCGCCGCTTGTCCCGTACGCCGCCGCCTCGGCCGTCGGTGTCGAGCAGCGGGGAAACTTCGGGAGTCGGTGTGGGTGCTGGAGCGGTCGCGGGCAGGCCCCAGTCGTAGGTGCCGCCGAAGTGGTCGTGGCTATGAAACCAAGTCGAAGCGATCATGCCGCGCGAAGTTGCATGAGAAACTGAACGGAAGTGCAGGTAAGGAATGGAAATTCATGGGCTACCGCAAAGAGATGGCCGTCATAAGTGACAAGGTGGGTTGCTTGCCCATTGAGTGCGCAGAGAACGAAGGCGATGTCGTCCGCATCGGACGGATACCGACGCAGATGAAAGAAGTTGATCTCCACACGTTCTTCCAAAACGCCGAGCGCACGCACCAAGCGACGCACATCGCTCTCGGCAATCCCATGTGCCAGGAGCTTCTCGATGTATTCGAGAACGATGTCTGCGGAATACAACCACAAGAACTGTCCCGCACGCCATCGCTCCATGATCTCGCGATTCGGACTTGCGACATTCCCGCTGCGTTCAGCGGCCAAGACGACATTCGTATCAAGCACGGCGCGATTCACCTGAGTCAGAGCGCGCGCGTGATTCGGTCATAGACCTCAAAGAATTCCCGAAACATCTCTTCGCGGGAAACTCCCTGCGCTTTGAGCGCATCAGCCTCCGCAAGACTCTCGGTGGCGATGGCTCGCGCTTTGGCGCTGTAGCGTCGTTGCCGCCACTCTTCCCAATCGGCTTGGTCGCGCAGAAATGCGACGATGCGCTTGTCGAGGTTGGGAATAGCGCGCACGCGCTGCTCCACATCGGGCGGCAGTTGGACGGTGATGCTCATGGAGTTTCTTTTAGCAGCGTGAGCGGGTGTTATCCAGCCTTGTTGTCACGGCAAAACGAGAGGCGGTAGAAGCGTTGGGGGCGGGTGGCGCTGGCGGGGTCGAGGACTTGGACGGGTTGGCCGTCGCCGGAGATGGGGTCGGTGAGGGGGTGCCACTGGTTGGTCGTGAGGTCGTCGGTGTATTCGATGCGATAGGTTTTGCCAGGCTGCGTGGGGAGCCGAGGCTTGGCGAGACGTCTATGGCGCAACGGAGACAATTGCAGCGTCAGGCCGGTGGCGGATTTGTCGCGCGGGCTGAGGCGCAGGAGGCTGCGGGGATCGCGCGGGTCGGTGCCCGCGGGTGCCCTGAGCGCAGCCGAAGGGGCGAGAAGTTCCTGCGCGTCGGGGATGCCGTCGCCGTCGGTGTCGAGCAGCGGGGAAACTTCGCTTTCAATCAATTGGTCGCAGGCCGCGAGATAGCTCATCGAGAAAGCGTTCAAGATGCCGCGGGTCTTCGCGCAGGTCGAACATGGCGTGCAGGACGATGCCGCGACTCTCGATCCGGTAAATCAGACCAAACGTGCTGGAGATGATGGCGCGGCGAAGACCGGATGGATGAACTACCTTCCAATGTGCCGGGAAGACCTGAATCAAATCGAGAACCTGCACGACTTCATTTTGCAGGCGATCACCCAACCCCTCCGCGTAATCCTCGCGGCTCTCATAGATTCGTTGAAAATCGGCGTCTGCTCGCGCCATCCAGATGACTTCACGCACGGGCCAGTCGAGCCGCGCGACGGCGCTTCAAGTCTGCCAGCCGCTCCATTACTTGTTCTGTGGAATATGCTTCATCAGGATGCGCATCGTTGTACTCGACCCGTCGCTCAAGAAACTCGATCTGTGCAGGAGTGAGCGGCGGCCCATCAGTGGATACCTCGTCCAATAGCTCCGAAAGCAACTGGAGTTTTTGCTCAATGGGCAACGCTTCAACGGCGGGAAACTGTTCCAAAATCATGTTTTTATTATATCCGGCTTTTCATCCGACTCAACACTCAACTCATCGAACAATGAGGCGGTGGAAGCGTTGGGGGCGGGTGGTGGCGGCGGGGTCGAGGACTTGGAGGGGTTGGCCGTCGCCGGAGATGGGGTCGGTGAGGGGACGCCACTGGTTGGTCGTGAGGTCTTCGGTGTATTCGAGGCGATAGGTTTTGCCGGGCTGGGTGGGGAGCCGAGGCTTGGCGAGACGTCTATGGCGCAATGGAGACAATTGCAGCGTCAGGCCGGTGGCGGATTTGTCGCGCGGGCTGAGGCGCAGGACGCTGCGGGGATCGCGCGAG
>JAYVRQ010000563.1:0-14076 GCA_043776145.1 Chthoniobacteraceae bacterium | reverse complement strand
GCGCGTCCGGGTCGATGAGGATGTCCTCGATGCGCGTGAGGCTGCGGCGTTCCGCGAGCGGGCGGACTTGGAGGCGGTGAAGATCGAGGCTCATGGCGCGAGCAGGATTTCGAGCAGCGGCGCCGATTGTCAAAAGAAGTCATACCGACCGATTGCCGCATTTTGCAAAACCATCCCGGCGAAACTCGCGGCAGCCGGAAATAATGTTGCCCGCCCACTTTCGATACCGCCCAATGAACCAGACGCGCGTGGCGCCCGGAATCTTCCGCCCCGCGCCACGCTCGTGCAGGCTTGTTTCGACAAGGCTCGCCTCGCGACGTAGAAGCGGTCGCATTTGAAAGAGGTCGCCAAGATTTGTCGCTGCCTTCGACCGTGTCGCGCCACCCGGCGGCGTGCGCGTGTGGTTTTTTCCGAGCCATGAACATTCTGCGCCGCGCGACTGATGCGCTGCTCTCGCTGCTTTACCCGCCGCATTGCGCGCTGTGCAGCCGCGATACGCTGACCGGGCGGCACCTCTGCGAGCCTTGTCTGGCAAAGGCGGCGAAGATCGAAGCGCCGTTTTGCCGGATGTGTTCGCAGCCTTTCGACGGCGCGATCGACGGCGCGTTCACCTGCTCGAATTGCGAGGACCGCCGCTTTCATTTCGACTGCGCCGTGAGCCGCTACCGCTCGACGGGCCTCGTGCGCGAACTCGTTCACCGTTTCAAATACGACCGCTGCCTTTACCTCCGCCAGCCGCTCTCCGAGTGGCTTGCCGAGACGCTCGACGACGCGCGGATCACCGCGCATCCGTTCGACTGGCTCGTCCCCGTCCCGCTGCATTCCGCGCGGATGCGCGAGCGCGAATTCAATCAGGCCGACGTGCTCGCGCAGATCATCGCCGAGCGCCACGGCGAGCGCGTCCTGCACGCCTTGAAGCGCGTGCGTTACACCACCACGCAGACGCGGCTCGACCGCGAGGAGCGAAGGCAAAACTTGCGCAACGCCTTCCGCGTGCGCCACAGTCGGCGCGTGTCAGGCAGCCATCTCATTCTCGTGGACGACGTTTTCACCACCGGATCGACGGTGGATGAATGCGCGCGCGTCCTGAAAGAATCCGGCGCAGCGTCCGTGCGCGTCGTCACGGTCGCGCGCGGCTGACCGCACTTCAAAAATCATCTCATGGGCATTTTCAAAAAACCTGATTTCTCCGGCGGCGAAAAGAAACGCGAGCTGCCCGAGGGGCTCTGGCAAAAGTGCGCGAGCTGCGGGGAGATCATTCACAACCTCGAGTTGCAGCAGAATTTTCGCGTGTGCCCGAAGTGCGATCATCACTTCACGCAAAGCGCGCGCGAGCGGATCGACATGCTGTGCGACGACGACAGCTTCACCGAGCACGACAAGAACATGGTGTCGGTCGATACGCTGAAATTCACCGGGATGGCCAGCTACACGGAACGGTTGAAGAGCTATCAAAAAAAGACGGGCTTGAAGGACGCGGTCATCACCGGCCTCGGCAAAATCGACGGGCAGCCACTCGCACTGGCGGTGATGGATTTCAATTTCATCGCCGCGACGATGGGTTCGGTGGTCGGTGAAAAACTCACGCGCATCATTGAGCGCGGGACGAAGGACCGGCTGCCCGTCGTGATCGTTTCCGCATCGGGCGGCGCGCGGATGTACGAGGGCGTGCTCTCGCTCATGCAGATGGCGAAGACCTGCGGCGCGCTCGCGCTGCACGCGCAGGCGAAGCTGCCGTACCTTTCCGTGATGACGCATCCGACCACCGGCGGCGTGAGCGCGAGCTTCGCGACCATCGGCGATGTGAACATCGCGGAGCCAAAGGCGATGATCGGTTTCGCCGGGCCGCGCGTCATCAAAGAGACGACGCACCAGGATTTGCCGCCGGATTTTCAGACCGCCGAATTTCTCGAAGAGCACGGGCTCATCGACATCATCGTGCATCGGAAAAAAATGCGCGAGACGCTGAGCCAGCTCATCCACTACCTCGCGCCTGCGTCGTGAATTTTAGCGAGGCCGTCGCGTGGCTTTACGGCACGCAGGTTCACGGAATCCGGCCCGGACTCGAGACGACGTGGCGGCTGGTGAATGCACTCGGCGTCGATCCGGCGCGGATGAAATTCATCCATGTCGCGGGGACGAACGGGAAGGGATCGGTGTGCGCGATGCTCGATTCCATCTGCCGCGCGGCGGGATTGAAGACGGGGCTGTTCACGTCGCCGCATCTCGTCACGTTTCGCGAGCGGGTGCGTGTGGATGGCGAGATGATCGGGGAGGCGGAAGTGGCCGAACGGCTGACCGCGATCCGTGATTTCTCGGCGGGATGGGAACCCGCGCCGACTTTTTTTGAAATCACGACGGCGCTCGCGCTCGCGCATTTTCAACAGGCGGGAGTGCATGTCGTCGTCTTCGAGACGGGATTAGGTGGAAGGCTGGATGCGACGAACATCGTCACGCCACTGGTTTCCGTGCTCACGCCGATCGACTTTGATCACGAGCGATGGCTCGGCTCGACGCTCGCGGAGATCGCTGCGGAAAAAGCGGGCATCATCAAACCGGGCGTGCCCATCGTCTCCGCGCCGCAGCCGGACGCGGCGGCGGCGGTGATCCGGCACATCGCATTCGAGCAGCGCGCTCCGCTGCACGAAGTCCGCGAGCCGGTGGAGCATCTCGCCGTCGGACTCGACGGGAGTTACCAGCGATGGAATGCCGCGCTGACGATTCGCGCGCTCGAACATTCCGGCCTCGATGTCCCGCCCGAGGCCATCGCGCGCGGCCTCGCGAGCGTGACTTGGGCGGGACGCTTCCAGCGCATCGACGAGCGCATCGTTCTCGACGGCGCGCACAATCCCGCCGCCGCGCGCTGCCTCGCGCGGACGTGGTGTGAGGTCTTCGGCGACGCGAAGGCGACGCTCGTGATCGGCGTGCTTCAGGACAAAAATCTGCGCGGCATTTGTGAGACGCTGCTCCCGATTGCGGTGCGCGTCGTCGCCATCGCCGTGCAAAATCCGCGCAGCAGTTCCGCGCGGGAGATTTGTGAGGTTGCTCGCGGGATTGCGCCGGATTTTCCGATCAACGAAGCGGGCGATCTGCAAGGCGCGATCGAAGCCGCGAAGGCTTTTCGCGAACCGATTCTCGTGGCAGGTTCGCTTTTCCTCGTGGGGGAAATGCTGGCGCTTTTGCGGAATGAAGCGGCGAAGGAAATCAGCGCGCAATAGCGGCGAGTTCCGGGGAGCGCGCGCGTCTCGCGTGCTGGTTGAGGCGTCCCGCCTCAACGAACTTCCATGACGTGCCCGTTACAAATTCCGTGAACGAAATCTAAAGCGATGCCTTTGGGAAGTTCGCGAAGGCGGGACGCCTTCGCCAGCACGCGAGACGCGCGCGCTCCCCGGAGTTCGCGACCGCGCGCTTACTTTGCAGCGACAGCTTTCGCCTTCGGGAGTTTTTTCTCGCGCGGGGCAAACTCGAAAACCACTTTGCCCTCTTCCAGTTTCAGATACGCGGCGAAAGGCTTCCCTTTTTTCGAGATGAAGCGCGGGAGCAAATCCGTCTTCCCATCGCGGAAAATTTTCATCGCCTGCTCCGCCGGAATGGTGCGCTGGCAGATGCTCTTGCCGAGGCGCACGGGTTTCGCGCCGTCTTTCACACAGAGAAACGCGGCGTCGGTTTCGTACACTTTGCCGTTCGCGGTTTCGCCGAGTTCCCTGGCCTGACTGAGATCGAGCGGGCGGCCGTCGGCTCCGTCTTTGTCGGGAAAGTCGAACTTCTGCTTCCACTCCTCGGTGTCGATCATCACCACGGCGTTGAAGCCGCGCCCGAGTTTGCTGCGGAAGCCTTCGAGTGGGCCAACGCGCTTTTCCTTAAGCAGCGTGATGACTTCCTCGCGCTCGAGTTCGCGCCCGGACATGCTTTTCCAGATGAGCAGTTTGCACTCGGGATTCACACACTCGTAAGCCTTGAAGCTCTCCTTGAAATGCGCCGCGCCGCACTTCGGGCAGGTTACGACGAGATCGTGGAATTTTCCCTCGACGACCGTGCCCATGCCGCCGCGCACCTTGCTCACGATGTCGGTGGTGAGCCCGCGGATTTGCTCCATGAAAGCGGGACGCGAGAGTTCGCCGCGCTCCATCTGGCGCAGCTTCGATTCCCATTCGCCGGTCAGTTCCGGTTTCGTGAGCGATTCGGCTTTCAGGCTGCGCAGGAGCGTGATGAGCGAGAGACCTTTTGCAGTGACGATGAGATCGCGGCCCTGCCGGATGAGGTAGCCCTCGTAAATCAGCCCCTCGATGACCTGCGCGCGGGTCGCGGGAGTGCCGAGGCCGCGCTCGCTCATGGCCTCGCGCAGTTCCTCGTCGTCGATGAGTTTGCCCGCGCCTTCCATCGCGGAAAGCAGCGTGGCCTCCGTGTAGCGCGGCGCGGGTTTGGTCACGTTGTCCTTCACCTCGACCGCTTCCGTCTTCGCGCCTTCGCCCGCTTTCACGGCGACGATAGCCTTGTCGTTTTCGCCTTCACCCTCGGCCTGCCGTCCATAGACCGCGAGCCAGCCGGGATCGACGATGATCTTGCCGTCGGTCTTGAATTTCTCGCCCTCGACCGTGGTGATGCGCGTCGTCACCTCGAACTGCGCCGCCGGATAAAACACCGCGATGAAACGCCGCGCGACGAGATCGTAAATTTTTGCCTCCGTCTCGCTCAGCCCATTCGGCGCGGTGCCCGTCGGCACGATGGCAAAGTGATCGCTGACTTTGGCGTTGTTAAAAATGCGCTTGTTCGGGCGGACCCATCCGCGCTCCATCGCCTTTTCCGCATGAACCGAGAGCGTGCGATCCTCGAAGCTCATCATCACGCGCTCCGCCGTGCCGACGTGATCCTCGGGCAGGTAACGCGAGTCGGTTCGGGGATAAGTCAGCGCCTTGTGTTTTTCGTAAAGGGACTGCGCGACTTGCAGCGTCATCTTTGCGGGAAAGCCGTGCCGCTGGTTGGCTTCGCGCTGCAGCGTCGTGAGGTCGTAAAGCTGCGGCGCGATCTGACTCGTCGGTTTTTTCTCTTCCTGAATCGTGCCGGGTTTGCCTTCGCATTTCGCCTTGATCGCGTCGGCCTTCGCCTTGTCCCAGATGCGTTCGGCGCGGTCTTCCTCGGCCACTTTTTTGAAAGCCGGATCGTACCACCGCCCGCGATAGCTCCCCGCTTCGACGCCAAAATCGCCAAAGACTTCCCAATAATCGCGCGGCACGAAGGCGCGGATTTTTTCCTCGCGATCGACGAGGATCGCGAGCGTCGGCGTCTGCACGCGACCTGCCGTGGTTTTGTTAAAACCGCCGCCTTGTGAGTTGAAGGCGGTGAGGGCGCGCGTCGAATTGATCCCCACGAGCCAGTCGGATTCGGAGCGGGAAAGCGCGGCGTCGGAAAGCGGCTGGAGGTCAGCGTCGGAGCGGAGATTTTGGAAAGCGGCGCGGATCGACTCCGTGGTCATCGACTGGAGCCAGAGGCGCTGGAGCGGCTTTTTCACGCCGACGGCGCGGACGATATTGCGGAAAATCAGTTCCCCTTCGCGCCCGGCGTCGCAGGCATTGATGAGCGCGTCCACGTCCTTCCGCTTGAGCAGGCGCTTGAGTATGTTGAGGCGACCCACGTTTTTGTCGATCGGCGCGAGCGCGAATTCGGTCGGGAGCGACGGCAGGTTTTCGATCTTCCACTTCCCCCGCGCGGGCTCGAATCCATCGGGCGGCGCGAGTTCCAGCAGATGGCCGACGGCGGACGAAATGACCCACTTTTCGTTCTCATACCAGTCGCCGTCCTTCTTCACGCCGAGGGCTTTCGCGAGGTCGGTCGCGACACTGGGTTTTTCGGCAATGACGAGCGTTTTTGGCATGATGCAGTTCCTTTAGATCCTCGCGAAATATTGTCCTGGCAGCACTTTAACGCGCCGTTTCATTTCGAGGGCGAGCAAAGTAGAAGACACTATTTGGATTGGCAAACGGCATTTGGTCACGAGGTTGTCGAGGCTGGTTTCGCCTCCTTCCAATGCCATTAGCACGACCTGTTCCTCTTCGCTGAGTGTTTCGGCAGCCGCGGTTTTCGAGCGTTCGGCGGGGAGCAGAATGTTCAGGTCGTCGAGGATGTCGCCGGCTCCCGCGACGAGCTTCGCGCCCTGCTGGATGAGGCGGTTCGACCCGGCGGAGGTCGGGCGGTCGATCGGGCCGGGGACGGCGTACACCTGCCGCCCGTGGTCAATGGCCTGCGCGGCAGTGATGAGCGCGCCGCTGTTCAGCCCGGCCTCGACGACGAGCACCCCCTGACCCCATCCGGCGACGATGCGGTTGCGATACGGAAAGTTTTCGCGCGCGGGCGGAAACTCCATCGGGTACTCGCTGACGACTGCGCCGGACGCGGCAATTTTTTCCGCGAGCCCCTGATTTTCCGGCGGATAAAGGCGCATCAACCCCGCGCCGATGACCGCGACCGTGCGGCCCTCCGCAGCCAGCGCGCCCTGATGCGCGGCGGTGTCGATGCCACGCGCGAGGCCACTCACGACGGTGAGCCCGGCGTAGGCGATTTGATACGAGAGCTTCTTCGCGCATTCGAGGCCGTAGTGGCTCGTCTTCCGCGAGCCGACCACGCTGACCGCGCGATGATCGCGCTCGGTCAATGTTCCCCAAACGTAGAGGACGATCGGCGGATTGTGGATTTCGCGCAGGTCGCGCGGATACTCGGGCGATTCGCGCGTGACGACGCTCGCGCCGAACTCCGCGATGCGCCGCAGTTCCGCCGCGAGATCGACGTGCGCCTCCCACGTCGCGATGCCCTCCGCGACTTCCTTCCCGATGCCATCGACCGTCTTCAACTCCGCCGTGCGTGCCAGCAGCACCCGCTCCGGCGTTTCAAAAACTTCGAGCAGTTTCCGCAGCCGCACCGGCCCGAGATTCGGGACCATGTTGAGGGCGATGCAAGCCTCGGTCCCGGTCATGCGTGCGGCGCTACTGGCGCGCGGGCGGATGCACCAGAACGTACTTCCGCTCGACCTCCCGCGCCATGTCGAGATCGTTGGTGAGCTGCGATTCCTTCATCTCGAATTCGTATTTGCTCAAAGTGGACCGCACTTTCATCACGCCGTTGCCCTTGCGGTTCATCAGTTCCACCTCCTCGCCCGGCACGACCGCGGCGACGCCGGTCGCGTGCTCGATGCTTGCGCGTTCCAGCACATAAAAGATGCCCGGTTTGGCGAGATGCTTCTCGCCGGGAGCCCCCGTTGAGACTGGGATTTTCGATTTGAAAGCCGGAGCCGCCGGGCCGCTCGCAGGCGCGTCGGGCTCGGTCTCCGTCGAAGACGCAGCCTCGCCAAGTTTCAGCGGAAGACTGCCCGTGGTGTAATACGAATATCCGACGTAAGCCGCCGCCGCGATCACGATCAGATAAATGAACGACCTCATAACATTGTGTGTTTGTTTTCCAGCCTCGCGGGTGGTGCGAATCGGGCGCGAAGCTAGGTGCCGACCCGGATGTGTAAAGCGCAAAATCGTGCGGGAACCAGGAGCGTCTCCGCTACTTCGCCAGCGAAACGCAGACAAGTTCCTTGTCGTTCCGTGCATAGACGCTGCGATTTGCGAAGGCGGGGTGCGACCAGACGACGGGGCGGCCGGGATCGGTGTTCGTCGGGTCGAGCAAGTGCGCGCGGCTGATTTCCTCGTAACCGGCGGGCGACAGCTTCGCGATGATGAGGTCGCCGGTTTCGTTGAAGAGAAAAAAGCGCGCCCCGTTTTTCACGAGGAAGGCATTGGCCCAGCGCACGGGCTTTTCGCCCGTCGTCGCGGCGAAGGTCTCCCAGATGCGCTCGCCGGTGTCCGCTTTCAAGCAACGCAACTGGCCGTAGCTGCACACGCCGTAGATGTGGCCGTCTTCGAGGAAGGGCGTGGACATGATGGTGTGGAGCGCGTCGGTGTCTTTCTCGCTGATTTTTTTGCTCGCCCACATTTTGGCTGCGGCGGGTTTGCCGGCCTCGAGGCGCAGCATCAGCGAGCCATTGTAGAAAGAGGTGATGTACAGCAGGTCGCCGGACAGGCGCGGGGTGGCGATGCTTAGGCCCGATCGCGCGGCACCCGGCTCGGACCACAGCACCGCGCCCGTTTCGGGATCGAGCGCGTCGATCGCCTTCGGATGCCAGACGATGAGCTGTCGCCGTCCGCCCGCCTCGTAAATCATCGGCGGCGCGTAGCCCGGCTCGCTGTCGCTGAGCGCGCGCCAGAGTTCCTTGCCGGTGTCTTTTTCAAAGGCCACGGCGACACTGCCCTCGCCGCCCGCGAGACAGATGAGCTTGTTCCCATCGAGCAGCGGATGTCCGGCGAAGCCCCACATCGGCGTGGAAATGCCGAAGTCCTTTTTGAAATCGTGCGCCCAAATTTCCTTCCCCGTGCCCGCGTCGAGACACGCGAGATTTCCCTCCGCGCCGAGCGCATACACTTTTCCCCCGCTGACGAGCGGAGTCGCGCGCGGCCCTCCGGCGTAGCTCACGGTGTACGGGCAGTCGTATTCGTGCGTCCAGAGCAGCTTGCCATCGCCTTCGCTGAAACAGAGCACGCGCTCCGTGCCGTCGATGCGGCTGCGGTCGAAGGCGTTCTTCGGACTGCGCGCTTCCTTCGCGAGCTGGCGATCCATGAGATACACGCGCCCCTCCGCGACCGCCGGGCCCGAGTATCCGCCGCCGACCGGCACGCGCCAGCGCACCGTCGGACCCTCGGCGGGAAATTTTTCGAGAATGCCCTCCTCGCGCCACACCGAGTCGCGCTGCGGCCCGAGCCACTGCGGCCAGTCATCGGCGCGGATTATGGCGGCGGTGCTGAGGAGGGCGAGAAACGAGAGGCGGAGTTTCATGCGCGGAGTTCTATTCGCGGGAAAAGGAATCCACCATCGCAATCACCTGTTTGGCTGCGCCACGCAATTTCGCGATCCTTCCTCTTCCGCTCACGGGCCGGCCCTTTTAATTTGCCCCATGCCCCTGCCCGCAATTTTTCCTCGCCAAAAGCGACGCCGGCCTCCGCGCCGAACTCACCGGCTTCGCGCCTGTGACCGTCGAGGCCATGCTGCGATTGCGTAAAGATGCGACCGTCGATTCGTTGCGGGCCGTGCTCCCGGGCATGATCGCTTTCCATCTCCCGCGCGACAAACCGCCACCGCCCGAGCCGTTGCGCGACGAGATGCGTTTGCGCGAAGACCTCGGGCTCGATTCGCCGGCGCTCACGGAGATGACTTTCAAGATCGAAGAACTCACCGGCGCACCCATCGAAATCCGCGAAGTGAGCGGCATCACGAGCGTCGGCGGCCTGGTCGCTTTTTTGGAAAACAAATTGGGACTCGAAAAGTGAACGGGCTTTTTGGATGCGCCGCGCACGGCCAAATTCGCACGCGATGAATCTGCATGAACGGCTCCAGATTTTTTATGGACGCTTGCGCGCGGCACCGCCCGCCGCCAGCGCGCATGAGGCGCTGGATTTGATCCGCCGACTGATTGTCGAGGTGGAGATGAATTCTCCGGCATTCCGCGGCTCGACCCGCCGCCCAAGCGCGCGACGGGGCGCATGTATCCTCCGCTGCCGGCCGCCATTTCACGTGGGACACGATGCGGTGTTCGATTCGGCGGACGAAGCGGCGGAACACCTTCTCACGGTCGTGGCCGAATCGTTGAAAACGCCGTCGGTGGCCGCCGCTTGACCGCGCGGAAAAATTCCAGCGAATCGTGAACGCCGCGCCTGTCGTTACCGGGCTCGGCTTTGTTTCGAGCATTGGGCATTCGCGCGCGGAGGTGCTTCGTGCGGTGCGTGAGTTGCGGCATGGGATCGCGCCGTGGGAGCCGGTGCCGGGGATCGAACTGCCGACACGCGTGGCGGGAATCATGCGCGTGCTGCTCGGCGGTCTGCACGTCACCGCGCGGCCCGATGAAGCCGCGCGGCACGCCGATGCGGTGGTGATCGGCGAAGGGGAAAGCGTCTGGCCGCAACTCCTCGCCGACCTCGAAGCCGGACGACTCCAGCCGCGTTACGACGCCCGCCCGCACAACTTCGATTTTCGCCACGCACCCATGCCGCGCTACGACCTCCTCGATGTCTCGCGCTACAACCACCTCACCGTGCAAACCCAGCGCGGCTGCCCGTTCAACTGCGACTTTTGCGGCGCATACATCCGGTTGAATCCGCGCTTCAAAACGAAACCCGTCGAGCGCGTCGTCGCCGAGATTCGCCGCATCAAGGAAGCGTGGGCGCATCCCTTCATCGAGTTCGCCGACGACAACACCTTTGCCGACAAAAAGCACGGACGCGAACTCGTCCGCGCGCTGATCCCGGAAGGTGTGCGCTGGTTCACCGAGACCGGCATCTCCGTCGCCCGCGACCCGGAACTCCTCGCTGTGATGAAAGACGCAGGCTGCGCGCAAATCCTCGTCGGCCTCGAAAGCCCCGCGCCCGCCGCCCTCGACGGCATCGAGCGCAAAGCGAACTGGAAACGCCAGCAACTCGACGACCGCACGGCCTTCGACGCCATCTTCAACTTCGTGCGCGAGACCGGACTTTACGAAGTGCAAATCACCGTGATGACCGCCTTCCCCGGCGCGCCGCTCTACGAGCGCCTGCTCGCCGAAGGCCGCGTCCTCACGCCCGACGCCTGGGAACTCTGCACCCTCTTCGACATCAACTACGAACCGCGCGGCATGACTGTCGCCGAACTCGCAGATGGCTTCCGCGACCTCGCCCGCCGCATCTACGACGACGCCTTCATCGAAGAACGCCGCCGCCGTTTTTTCCAACGCCAAAGCGTCCTTCGTCGCGAACGCAGCGCCTCAATCCTTTAACAGTGGCGGCGAGCCTCGACGAGCGGCACGCGCGTGATCCGGATGGCTGGCCCGCCTCCGCTTCAGTCAAAATGACGGGTTTTGGATGCGGCTCCGCCATTGGTGGCTTATGCAAACTGCCGGTGTCCGAGGATCGCGCGCTCGAAGGCGGCGCATTCCTCCGCGGGAAGCCCGGCGGGAAATTTCGCGCCGGAGCGTTTCCATTTCGCGAGCCACTCTTCGCCGAGCAATTCATGCCGCCCATCGCGCGCGGCGGCGGGGGTCACGGCGATCGTCGTCTCCTGTTTTTCCCCGATGCTGCGCCCGCGCCCGATGTGAAATCCGGCGACGAGCATCGCGGCGCGAATCGGTGTCGAACAGGTGTAGGTGAAAAGCTCCGCCGCTTTGCCCTGACACGCGGCGAACAGTTTTTGGAACGCCGCGAGCGTCCACTGATCGGCGGCGCTGTTGGCGGAAAACATGTCGAAGAAAATGAGGTCCGGCGGCGCGGGTGCATCGCCGGGCGCGGACAGGAAATCGCCTTTCACCAGCGTCCAACTCAGCCCCGCGTGTTTGCCTGAATGCCATTCACCTTCGCTCAAAATCCCCGCCGGCCCCGGATGCCGCAGATACACAAACTCGCGATTGTGCCGGAACGCCAGCCGCAGCGAGTCGAGATCGTTTTCAAAACTGATGACGCGCATCGGACGCACCGGACCATGAGCCGCCTGTACTTCGTAACAGTGGATCGCCGCCAGCGCATTCGTCGCCGCGCCGAGGCCCACGTCCCAAATGACGAGCGGCTCATCGCCATCGCCGCGCACGCGATCCGTGAGGTGCGATTGCTCGATGTAAAGCCGCTGCGCTTCCTCCATCGGCGGCGTGCGCGAGTGCATGATTTCGCCCGATGATTTCTGCCGGATGCTGCAAAAACCTTCCGGCGCGCGATGCACTTCGTAGTCGCCGAGATGGAACGCCATCTTCACCTTTCCCGGCTTCGGCGCGATCACCGGATTCTCCAAATCTGTCTCGTGCAGAAAGGCGCGCTTTTCCCGATACAACTCCAGAAACCGACCGTCGAAAATGCTCTGCCGAATCTCGCGCATGAGCTGGTGGTAAAAGTAAATGTTGTGCTGCCCGAGAAGCTGCCAGCCCAGATGCTCGCCCGTTTTCGCGAGGTGATACAAATAGGCCCGCGAGTAGCGCGCACAAGTCGGGCACGCGCACTCCGGGTCCAGCATCTCCTCGGAGAATTTGTAAACGCTCCGCCGCAGTTGCAGATACCCGCGCGAGGTAAAAGCCGCGCCGCGCTGCGCCACTTGCGTCGGGATGATGCAATCGAACATGTCCACCCCGCGATGCACCGCCTCCAAAATATCCAGCGGCGTCCCCACGCCCATCAGGTAACGCGGACGATCTTCCGGCAGCAGCGCCGCCGTGAATTCGCACACGTCCTCGCGCTCCGCCTTCGCCTCGCCCACCGCCAGTCCGCCGATTGCAAACCCATCGAACGGCATCGTCATCAGCCCCTCCGCACTCTCGCGACGCAGTTCCCGAAACAACGCCCCTTGCACGATCGCAAACATTGACTGCGCCGAATCCCCGCGCGCCGCCAGACTCCGCGCCGCCCACCGCTGCGTGATCCCCAGCGCCGCCCGCGCCGCCGCTTCATCCGCCGTGGAAGGAATGCACTGATCCAGCACCATCATGATGTCGCTCCCGATCGCCCGCTGCGTCTCGATGCTCACCTCCGGCGAAAGCAGGATCGTCTTCCCGTCGATATAGCTTTGAAAAACCGCGCCCTCCTCGCTCATCGAGCGTGAGTGCGGCAGCGAGAAAATCTGAAACCCGCCCGAGTCCGTCAGCACCGATTTTTCCCAACGCATAAACCGATGAATATCCCCGATGCGGCGAAACACCTCCGCCCCCGGCCGCAGCAGCAAATGATAAGTATTCGCCAGCAAGATCTGCGACCCCGCTTCCGCCAGCGTCTCCGTGAGCTGCCCCTTCACCGTCGCCTGCGTCCCCACCGGCATGAAAAGCGGCGTCAGCACCTCATTGTGCAATGTGCGAAACCGCCCCGCCCGGGCCCGCGACCCCGCAGCCTGCGCTTCCAGGCGGAAGTTCAATCGCGAGGGAGTCATGGGCGCGCGGGCATCGGTGGAAAGCGGAATGTTGAACTGGCTGATGCCGGGCTGAACTGCCGGTTCGACTACTTTGCGCGCGCGCTCACTTCCCCGCGTGCGTCGCGTCGAGATGCGCCTTGAGCAGGTCGTTGTCGAAGTCGTGATCGAAGTCGCGCCAGACGCTATGCACATGGTTCGCGTCGTTCTGCGTGTTGTCGTATTCGAGGACGAAATGCCCACCCTGCACACGGTAATAATGCGGCTGGCCCAGCTCGAAACCGCCCGCCCACGCGAAGTGAATTTTCCCGAGCCCCGCCTTCTCGATCTTCGCGAGGTCTTCCGCCGCCACATCGGGGCGGCAGCGGAAGAGATATTCTTTGATGAGCTTCATCAGCGTGGCCTGCTGATCGTCCGTCAGCTTGCTCTGCGCGAGGCCTTCGGGATTCGTCTGCTCGACGCGCTTCGGATCGTTGAGAATTTCCTTCGGCGCTTCGGCGAGGATCACGGCTTCCTTGCGCTGCTCATCGTTCAGCGATTTCACGAGCGCGCGTCCGAGGTCTTCCTCCGTCCCGAGGATGCGCGTGCCATTGCGCGGGCCGGTGCGGACTTCACCGGGATTCGTGCCGAAAAAAGAAGGCGTCATCGCGGGAGCCGCGTCATCGGTCGCGGAAAAATTCAGCGAGAGATGATGCCCCTCGACGCGCCAGCCCCACGCGCCTTTCCCCGGCGTGCCGAAAATGGAAACGAAGTACCGCTCAGGATCGCGCACCGGCGCACCGGCCTTCCCCTTCTCGATCTCGAAGAGCACCGCTTCGAGACTCATGATCGAAACGGCCTTGCTGTAACCGCGATGGCTCAGCCCCGTCGCGAGCAGCGCCTGCGCGAGGAGCCGCTGCTCCTGCGTCATTTCCTTGATCGGCAGCCCCTTTCTTTCACGCGGGATGAAGTGCCAGTTTGTGCGCTCGGCATCGGCGAAATCGAAGGCGACTTTCGCTTTTTCGTCGGGAGTGAGCGCGGCGAGAAAATTGTTCGCGGCGGCGGCCATTTCGTTGGAGGCATCGTGCGCGCGGAGCGGTGAGAGGAGCGCGAGGCTGAGGAGAAGTGCGGGGATGGATTTCATGGGATGAAATTCAT
>JAYVRQ010000562.1:0-3953 GCA_043776145.1 Chthoniobacteraceae bacterium | reverse complement strand
GGACATCGGCCTTTCGGTCGCCGTCCATGTCCTTGAAATAAAGCAGTTCCGGCGACGCGAGGACGAACACGCCGCCGTCCCAGCACGCGATGCCCGTGGGCCACGGCAGCCCGTCGGCGAAAACGCTCGTGCGATCGAAGCGCCCGTCGCCGTCCGTGTCTTCGAGCAATTTCACGCGCCCCAATTTCTCGTCGCGCCGCTCCGAATAGTCGCGCATCTCGACCACGTAGAGCCGCCCGTCTTCATCGAAAGCCATCGCGACCGGATCGACGACGAGCGGCTCCGCGAGCATCAGCTCGACGTGAAAACCGGGACGCACCGCGCAGGTCGCAGCGGCCTTTTCCGGCGGCGTGGGCGGAACGCGCGGGAGGTCGTCGTCCGTCACGACCGGCTCCGCAGCAAAGAGCGATGTCGCAAAGAAAAATGCGAGGAATGGGAAACGCATGGGACGAATGATTGCAGGAAAAACGCAGTCTGGAAGACTGCGATCCGCACAGGCAGGATGCCTGTGTCACCATGCTTTCCCGCCGCAAATTTCTTTTCACTGCTGCGTCCGCCGCGGCGTCGCTCGCGGTCGCGCAGGAGCCGGAGCCGGTCATCGACATTCACCAGCACACGGACTACTCGGGGCGCACGGACGAGCAACTCATCGCGCATCAGCGCACGATGGGCGTGACGCACACGATCCTGCTGCCGGCGGGACGATTTTTCGGGCTGGAGGCGATGTGCAGCGGGAACGATCGCGTGGCGGAAATTGTCCGGCGTCTGCCGCGCGAGTATTCGTGTTTTGCGAATGAAGTGCCGTATCTCAGCGATGCGCGTGAAGAATTGAAGCGATGGCTGAAGCGCGGCGCGATCGGGATCGGCGAGCAGAAATTTCAACTCGAAGCGGATTCTCGCGGGATCGAAATCGTGGCGGATGTGGCGCGCGAATTCGGCGTGCCGGTGATCCTGCATTTTCAATTCGCGCGCTACAACACTAGCTTCGATCGCTTTCACCGGATGCTGGAAAAATATCCGGCGGTGAATTTCATCGGACACGCGCAGACGTGGTGGGCGAACATCGACGCGAAGGCCGAGCAATCCGTGCTGTATCCGAAAGGCGCGGTGACACCGGGCGGGATCACCGATCGGCTGCTCGCGGAGTATCCGAACATGTTCGGCGACCTGAGCGCGGGCTCGGGCTTGAACGCGCTGCTGCGTGATGAAGATCACGCGCGCGCGTTTCTCGCGCGGCATCAGGATAAGCTGATGTTTGGGAGCGATTGCAACGATGCGGCCGGCGAGGGCGAGGCCTGCTCGGGCTCGCAGATGCTCGCGGCGGTGCGGCGACTCGCGCCGGATAAGACGAGCGAGCGGAAGATGCTGTTCGGGAACGCGCGGCGACTGCTGAAGCTGAAGGTGTGAACCGCCATTGCGGACGCGGAGGGAATGGCGCTTCGTGCGTTGGTTTTGGGTCGGTGGTTGGGAAACCACCGTTCCTGGTTACTCCCGCGCGTCGGTCGCGCGGCTGGGCGGGGCGTTGAGGGGCGGCGGGAGCGGGCCGCTGCCTTCGTCGCCGCGCGCGGCTTGCTCGCGGATGGCGCTGGCGATGGCTCCCGCGAGTCGTCCGCGATAGCCGGGGTCGCTGGCGAAACGGGCTTCCTCGGCGTTTGAGATGTAATCGCATTCGACGAGGACGCAGGGGATTTGCGGGTTGCGCGTGAGACGCAGGCGGCGGCGGACAAGGCCGCGTTCGCTGGGGTCGGCGAGGATTTCGAGTTTGCGCTGAATGCGGCGCGCGAGGCTGTAGCTGTCCACGCGCCAGTAGAAAGTTTCGGGGCCGTGGAGATGCGACGGGCCGGAGTTGAAGTGGATGCTGACGAGCACGCCGTCACCGTACTGGCTGGCTTTGGCGACGCGGTCGTCGAGGTCCACGAAGGTATCGTCGCTCCGCATCATCACGGTGCGGAACTGGCCCGACAACTCGCGCTGCACGCGCTTCGCGACATCGAGCGCCAGATTTTTTTCCAAGTCGCCGGTGCTCGGACTCCGCGCGCCGGAATCGCTGCCGCCGTGGCCCGCATCGATGACGACGGTGCGGAAACCTTTTGGCCCCGGACGATGCCCGAGCGCGTCGCGGCCCGATGAGGAGGCGATGTTCCCGCTGGGCGCGGCGCAGGATGCAAGCAAACCGGCGACGAGTGGGAGGACGAGATGCGCCTTTTTCATTGGGAACTACGCTGCGCCCTCGATGGTTTCGAGCACTTCGCTGTGGAGGTTCCCGCTTTTGCCAAAGACCTCCGCGACGCTCGGGACGTGCTCCGCCGCGCTGTTGCTCATCACGTCAGAGTCGTCGCCGTTCGTCGGTTTTTCGCGCGTGCTGAATTTCACGCCGACGAGCTTCGAGACGCCGTGCTCTTCCATCGTCACGCCGTAGATCGCGTCGGCGCGGGCGATGGTGCGTTTGTTGTGGCTGATGACCACGAACTGCGACTGGCCCGCGAAGCGGTCGAGAATTTTGATGAAGCGGTTGATGTTCGATTCGTCGAGCGGCGCGTCCATTTCATCGAGCACGCAGAAGGGCGACGGCTTCACCATGTAGATCGAGAAGAGCAGCGCGACGGCGGTCATCGTTTTTTCTCCGCCGGAGAGCAGCGTGATGCTCGAGAGCTGTTTGCCGGGCGGTTTCGCGATGATGTCGATGCCGCTTTCGAGCGGGTCGCTTTCGTCGCTGAGGACGAGGTTCGCTTTGCCGCCGCCGAAGAGTTCGGTGAACATTTCCTGAAAGTTCACGCGGATCTTTTCAAACGTGTCGGCGAAGAGCGTCCTGGTCGTGTTGTTGATCTTCGCGATGACATCCAGGAGTTCGGCTTTCGAGTTGGTGAGGTCGGTGTTTTGCTGTTCGAGGAAGGTGTAACGCTGTTCGAGTTCGTCGTATTCCTGGATGGCGTCGAGGTTGACGGGGCCCATCGAGTCGAGGCGCGTGTCGAGTTCTTTGACGATGGAATCGAGGCGATCCCAGTCGATGGCGAAGGCGTCGTCGGGGTCGGGGTCATGGGACGCATGGGACGGATGGGACGGATGGGACTCATGTGCCCCATCCGTCGCATCGGTCCCATCGGTAGGCGGAGGTGCGCTGGCTTTCTTGGCGTTTTCGCGGATGGCGACGCGCAGGCCGTGGAAGTCGCGCTCAAATTCGCGGAGGTCGAGCTGGTAGCGTTTTTGGATGTGCTCGTGGATCGCGGTGCCGCGCATTTCGAGTTGCGACTGGCGCACTTCGAGGCGGCTGCGTTTGTCGTGATATTCGGTGAGTTGATGGCGGAGAATGCGCAGGGTGTTCGCAAGTTCCTCGACCGCACCGGCCATGCCGGAACGCTCTTCCAGCAAGGCGGCGACGGCGCTTTCGCCTTCGCCGACCTGGCTGCGGAGACGTTCGAGATTCGCTTCGATCTCGGCGTTTTCCACCTGCATCGCCGCGGCGCGCTCGGTGTAAGTCTCGATGTCGAGCTGGCGCTGCGCGATGAGTTCGCGGAGTTCGGCGATGCGGGCCTCCATTGGCTGGCGCTGATGATGGAGCGAGGAATGCCGCTGCCGCTCGGTGGCGACTTTGATCTTCAGTTCGTTGAGTTCGCCCGCGACTTCGTTCTCCTGCGCACGCAGGACTTCGAGATCGTTCGCAGCTTCGGCGCGGCGGGCTTGCAATGCACCGATCTGTTCCTGACTCGCGGCCAATTCCGTTTCGAGCGCGCCGACGCGATGCGCGGCTTCCGCGTGCCGCGCCTCGCTGCTCGCGCGTTCGCCTTCGAGGTTCTGCTGCTTGCGCTCGGTTTCCTTCGCCTCGCGTTCGATCATCGCGAGATGATTGCGCGCGGTGGAGACTTGCAGCGTGGCGTTCTGCTTTTCCTCGCGCGCTTCCTCAAGCCGCGCCTGCGTCGTTTCGATTTCGAGCGCGAGATCGGTACGACGCTGAT
>JAYVRQ010000561.1:0-3966 GCA_043776145.1 Chthoniobacteraceae bacterium | reverse complement strand
CCGGCGTCGCTGCTGTTGAGCGGTGTGTAAGGGTTGCTGAGTTTCCCGCTCACGCCGTCGAAGTAATAATAAGCGCCGGCAGCTTTGATGGTCAGATCTTTGCGCAATTTCAGATCGAGCCCCGCCTGCGCGCCGTAGAGCCACTTGTCGCTGCTGTGAAATTTCGCGGGCTGGTTCGAGGAAAAATTCAAATCTGTATTAAAGATCGGGAACGCGCCACCGCTGAAAAATGGCGTGATCCATTTGGCAATTTCATAGCGTCCCGCCAGCGCCGCACCGTCGAAGCCAAGGTCGTCGTCGTAAATGATTTCGGTGCTGAAAAACGGGTTGTCGAACCGGCCCGCGCTGATCGCGAGATTGCGGCCCGGCTGCGCGCCGACTTCGTATTTCAAAAACGCGCGATCGAGCCAGATGGCGTACTTGCTGAAATTCCCGCCCTGTCCCTGATTCGCGAGCCCGAAACTTTGATTGGTCGTCACCGGCGAATTGTTCTCGCCCGTCGCGATGCGCATCCCGGCGGTGAAGCCCTCGCCCATTTCGATCTCCGCACCCAGCCGCGCGCGGAGGCGGAAACGCTGGCGATTCTGATCGACGTTGAGTTGCGGCGCAAAAACGGTGCCGCTGACATCGAACGGCGAGCCCGTGTTGATCGCGTTGAAATTCGGGAACGCGCCCGTGTTGTCGTTGCCACTCGGGAAATAGTTTCCCTCGTAGCGAATGCGAATGTCGCCGCCGACGCGAAAGCGCGTGACCCATGCCGGCACCGCGTTCGGCGCGGCCCATTTTTCGTCCTTCGCCTTCGCCATCACGTCCCGTTTCACTTCGTCGCGTATTTCTTTTTTCACGCTCTCCGGGATGTAAGTCACGCGCACCGCATCGTCCGGCATGGGAACCGGATCGGCCATTGCACCGACGCTGATCGCCTGCTGCACGATGATCTGCGCAGCCGCCGCGGCATCCTGCTGAAGCTGCACGCGCGCGATGGCCGCGTCCGCCTCCGCCTGCTTCAGCAAATCCGCCGCGTCTTCCTTCGTCAGCAGCCCTTTTTGCACCATGCGTTTGATGAGGTTGATGGTGACGTTGAAAGAAGGCGAACTAGCCCCGGCCTGTCCGCCGATCAAATCCGCGGGACCGCTCTCCGGCGCAGGTTCGACGGGCGGTGGCGGCGCGACCTGCTTCGTCTTTTCCGCAGGCTGCTCGGCGGCGATGGAAGGTTCCGCCTGTGCAAACAATTCGCGCGCGGCGTGCGCCGGATCGCTGGCGGCACTGCAAAGCGCGGAGGCAATCAGCGATGCGACATGCCGTTTTCGGCGAGGGAAAGTTTGAGTCATGCAGGCGAAAATCAGTTCGGCCTCCGCGCCGTCACGCGCATGACGATGGGCATGGGCATTCCTTCCGGCGGCGGTTGCTGAAGTTGGAGACCCTTTAGAACCCCATCGCGAATCGCGTCATCGAGTGTTGTGTCGCCTGTCGAACTGCCAAGCGTCGCGCGGATCACCCGCCCGGTCGCAGGGTCCACCCAGATGCGCACGTCGATACGCACGTTTGCCTTTCGCGTGCGCGGATTCTTTCGCAGCGCGTCGGTGATGGCTGTTTGCACCTGCGCCGCATACCAGCCCCATTTCGTTTTACCATTGTCCGGGCGCTTGTCGAAAAAGCCGCGCCCCTTTTGCTGCGCGATTTGCAGGCCGCCGCTCGCCGGGCCTTTCACCGCAGTGTCGATCGCGGGAGTGGGATCGGGCTCTTCCTCCTTGTCCTCCTCCTGCTTAATCATCTCTTCTTCCTTCATCGTTTCCGGCGGAGGTGGTGGAGGCGGCGGTGGCGGTGGCGCGGGTGGAAGTTGGATTTGCACCATCGTGACATTTTCCTTCCTCCCGCCACCACTGCCTGCCTTCGTGAACGCCTTCACCGCATAGAAGATTCCGACCACGGTAAGCAGTGCGACGATGAGCGGAGCCCTCCATTTTTTGAACCCCGTTGGCTTCTCATCCTCATCGCCCCAGTCTTCATGTGCGGGCGGGCGCGGGGATGAAACTTGGGATTCCAAGGTGGCTAGTCCGCCTTTGTCTTCTGTATCTGGCTTCATAATGGTAAGTAGGTGTGCGTTATCTTCCAGCCGCCTTGGTCGCGAGGCCGACTTGTTTGATGCCCAGCTTCACGACGACACCCAGCACGTCAGTCACACACTGATACTGCGTGCCGCTGTCACCCTTGATAATCACTGGCACGTCAGGGTTGTCGGTTTTAGCCTGCGAGAGTCGCGTTTCTAAAGTTGCCAGGGTGACTTCCTCCCGATCCAGATACACCTTCCCCGCGTTATCGACGCTGATGGCTTTGACCTTGTTCTTGTCGTTCTGCTTTTTCGGCGCATTGCTGCCGCGCGGCAGGTTGGCTTTGATGCCTTGCACGGTCGCGGTAGTCATCAGGATGAAGATGACGAGCAGCACATAAGCGAGATCAAGCATCGGTGTGATGTTGATTTCGTCGTAAGGTTTGTCGTCCTGAATTTGCATAAAGTTACCTGGAAGACTTGGTCGCGAGACCCACCTGCGTAATGCCCACCTGCCCGATGACATTCAGCACGTCCATGATGCCCTGGTATTGAGAGACACGATCACCCTTCACCACGATCGGCACATTCGGATTGTCCGCCTTGATCTGCGCGAGGCGCGATTCGAGTTCACTCAAAGTCACCGGCGAGGTATCCAGAAAGACCTTTCCTTCAGTGTTCACGGTAATCGCCTTTACCTTCCGCTCGGCAAGGCTCTTCGTAGCCTTGCTACCTTGTGGCAAGTCCGCCTTCAGTCCCTGCACCGCTGCGGTACACATCAGGATGAAAATTACCAATAGGACGTAGGCCAGGTCCAGCATCGGCGTGATGTTGATGTCGTCGTAGGGCTTGTCGTCTTGGATTTGCATGGATGCCTATTCGTTACCCTTCTCCTTGTAAAACTCGGCCATCTTCGTGACGAACTCGTCGATGAAGATGTGCATGTCGTCCTTCGCATCCTTCACGCGGGAGAGGATATAGTTATAGCCAAAGAGCGCGGGAATCGCGACGGCCAGACCCGCGACCGTGGCGAGCAGGGCGGCGGCGATGCCGGGCGCAATGGCATTCACGTTCACCTCACCCGCCGCAGCCACGGCGGCGAAGGTAATCATCACGCCAATGACCGTGCCGAGCAGACCCAGGAACGGCCCGCCGGAAATACAGATGGTGAGCAGCACGATCAGCTTGTTAATCTTCTGTGTCTCGCGCACGAGCCCGCCATCCAGCGCCGCCCGGATCGCCTGGATGGAACGGCCCGCCAGCCCGCGCCGGACACCCTGCGCGCGATCCTCCGTGAGACGGTGCCGGATTTCCTCCACGCCGATGTGATAGATGCGATAGACCGACGAGCGGCGCAGCTTCTTGACGTTCTCCTTCGTGATCCGTCCGCCCAGCGTCTTGGATTTCTCCACGTCGTCATTGTCGAGGATGGTCAGATCGGCGGCGACTTGACGCCATTGCTTCATAAACAATTCGTTGCCAGCCGAAATGCCATTGAGGTAGCGCGTCTTGCTCACCATCACATACCAACTGATGACCGCCATGATGATGAGAATGACGATGACCAGCCACCCGTCGAAGGTCAGATTCTTGACGATGACGCCGAAGTGTCCGGTCGTCAGCCAGCTTAGCCAGTTCTTCGGCTGCTCATGCTCACCTGCCACAATAACTTTGGCAGCCTTCTCACCGCCCTGACCCATCGCGGCCAACTGCATGAAGCCAGCCGGACGCGCGACTTTATGGATTTGAAATTCGTCGATCTCGCCCAGTAGGCCAGTCGCTCCCGCGCGTGTGTCGCCCCCAAGCGTAATCGGCGTGTTCATCCCCGGCAGACCAGCCCCGAGCGCGGCGGATTGCTCGCCATTGATGTAAAGCGTGATCTTCCCGGCTTCGGCGACGACACCGAGATGCGCCCA
>JAYVRQ010000560.1:0-3968 GCA_043776145.1 Chthoniobacteraceae bacterium | reverse complement strand
CTGCTATGTCATGGGTGCAGCTTCAATGAACTCTAACTCCACTTTTTCAATCTAACTACCCATATGGCTACCAATGCACTGCCGAATAACATCGGCGATCTTCTCAAACTCGCGAACAAGATGGTTGCCGGCCTGAAGGCTCTCGGCCAGCCGCTCAACATCACGCAGATGACGGCGGTGACGCTCCAGGCGCAGATCAATGTTTTCAGCACGGCGCAGTCGCTTTTCAATGCGGCGCGCGTGGCGCGGCAACTGGCTTGCAAAGCCTGCACGGAATTTCATGCCGACATCGAGCAATGGCTGACGAAGGCGCGCGATGTCCTGGTGCCTTATCTGGGCCGCGGGTGGTCGGCGGATTGGGTGGCGGCGGGGTTTGCGGATCATTCGACGGCGGTGCCGAAGACCGTGGGGGATCAATTGAAGCTGCTCGGGCTGATGGCGGCTTTTTTTGCCGACCATCCCAACTACGAAGACCCGGAGGTGGGCATCACGGAGGCAGCGGCGTCGGCTTTGGAAGCGAGCAGCCTCGGGGCGGATGCGACTTTTGATGTGAGGAAGACGGCGGCGTCGGACAAGAAAAAGGATCGCACGGCGGCGCTGGCGGATTTGCAGGGCGGGATGCGGATGCTCATCGGCATTCTCGATCAAATGCTCGCGCCGGACGATTCGCGCTGGGCGACTTTTGGCCTGAATATGCCGGGGGCGGATGTGACGCCCGCCGCGCCGGAAAATCTGACGGTGAATTTTGCGGACGGGCCGGTGCTGCTGGCGGCGTGCGATGCGGTGCCGCTGGCGACGCGCTATCGCTGGCGGATTCGGCTCGAGGATGTGGAGGAAGATTTCCGTCTCGCGGCGAGCACGAAGTCGCCGCTGGCGCAGATCGACAAGGTGCTGCCGGGGCAGACGGTGGAACTCATCGTGCAGGCGGCGAATTCCTCCGCGCAAAGCGTGCCGAGCGAGAGCGTCGTGGTGACGCTGCCGACCGTGGCGGAGCGGACGCAGACCGTGAAGGCTGCTGCCAATGGGTCGGGCGAGACGGCGGCGGGTTACACTTCGCTGGAGGTTCCCGCCGCGGAGGGGAATGGCGCGGCGCGCAGCGCGAGAAAGCCGGAGCCGAACGGCGCACGGCATTAGTCGCGAGTATTTTTCTTTGGTTGGTTAGACATAATGAGCGCGCCCCGGTGGAATAGTCCGCCGGGGCGTATTTTTTCCCGGAGGGAGGGATGCGCGGGTGTGCCGGATTTGGAAGTTTCCCCGAAATCCCGCGCATGACTTTCCGCGAAACTCGATCATCTTCCGGCGGTTTCAGCGAAGCGTGTAACCAAACGCGGCTGAGCATCGTCATTCACTCCAAGCGCCCATTATTCATGTCCCCATTTTTTTCCCGCATCGTCGTCGCGGCCAGTGCCGCCGTTTTGTTGAATGCCAGTGTTTCCGCCGCGCCCGATCCGGCGGTGCTGCTCGAACAGCGGTTCAAGCAGCTCGATCTCGATCACGATGGGAAGCTGAGCGCGGAGGAGGCGAGGTCGGTGGAGTTTTGGGTGGCGGGCGCGGATGCGAACAAGGATGGGTTTTTCACGATGGAGGAAATCCGCGAGAGCATTCAGGACAAGATCATCGCGATGGTGGAGGCGAAGCGCGGGGGAATCGCGCCGGGCGAAGAGCCGAAGATCGACGAGCAGGCTCCGCCGATGTTTGAAGCGAAGGATTCGCCGCGCGAGGGGCCGCGGCTTTTGAAAGCGGGGGAATGCGGGATTGGGATGATGATGCCCGAGGCGTCGCTCACGGATCTCGATGGGAAGGCGTGCACGGTTTCGGAGTTCACAGGGAAACGTCCGGCGGTGTTCGCGCTCGTGAGCACGAGCTGCCCGGTGAGCAAGCGCACGCTGCCGTCGCTCGCGCGGATCGAGCAGGAATACGCGGCGCGCGGGATCGCCTTCGTGCTGCTCGCGCCGACGGCGACGGATGCGGCGGAGGATTTGCGCGCGGCGCTGAAAGGCGCGGGGCTACACGCGCCGTGTTTGCGCGATCCGCAGAACACGTTTCTCGCCACGCTCGGCGCGCGTTCGACGACGGATGTTTTCCTCGTCGATGCGGCGCGGACGCTCGTTTATCGCGGGGCGCTCGACGATCAATACGGGCTCGGATATTCCCTCGACGCTCCGCGTCACCGCTACCTCGCGGATGCGCTCGCGGCGTTGCTGGAAAATCGCGCGCCCGCCCTCGCGGCGACGGAAGCGCCGGGCTGCGTGCTCGATCTCGGCGACGCGAAACCCGCGACCGTGGACGTGACGTATCACAACCGCATCTCGCGGCTCGTGCAGGCGAACTGCCTGGAATGTCATCGCGCGGGCGGCATCGGGCCATTCCCGCTGGAGACGCACGAGCAGGTGATCGCGAAGAGCGGGATGATTCGGAAGATGGTCGATCGTGGGCTGATGCCGCCGTGGTTCGCCGCGCCCGTCGGCGTGCATTCGCCGTGGGCCAACGACCGCGCGCTCGCCGCGCGCGACAAGGCGGATTTTCTCGCGTGGCTCGGCGCGGGCAAACCCGTGGGCGAGGCGCAGGATGCGCCGCTCGCGCGCACATTCCCGAGCGAGTGGGCGATCGGGCAGCCGGATGGGATCGTGCAGATTCCCACGCCGATCGAGGTGAAGGCCGAGGGCACGATGAATTACAAAAACGTGACGGTGGAAACCACGTTCGGCGAAGACAAATGGGTGCGTGCTTTCGAGGTGAAGCCGACGGCGCGCGAGGTCGTGCATCATGTGCTCATTTTCGTGCAAAAGCCGGGGCAGGGTCGCTTCGAGGGCGAGGAGGATGAGCGCACGGGATTTTTCGCGGCGTATGTGCCGGGGAACGATCGCATCGTTTATCCCGAAGGCTTCGCGAAGCTGCTGCCCGCGGGCACGAAAATGCGGTTCCAAATTCACTACACGCCGAACGGCACGGCGACGCGCGATCAGGTGAAAATCGGGATGATCTTCGCGAAGGAACCGCCGCGGCATATCGTGCATGTGGCTGGAATCGTGGATCATCGGCTGAATATCCCGCCTGGCGCGGAGCATCATCCCGAGACGGGGATCATCCCCGTGCCGATGGAGGTGAAGCTGCTCGCGCTGAATCCGCACATGCACGTCCGCGGCTCCGCGTTTCGCTACGAAGTCGTGCTGCCCGACGGTGCGATCCGCACACTGCTCGAAGTGCCGCGTTACGATTTCAACTGGCAGGTGAGCTGCCGCTACTCCGAGCCGCCGACCATCCCGCGCGGCTCGACGATCCGCGCGACCGGCTGGTTCGACAACAGCACGAACAACCCCGCGAATCCCGATCCGACGAAGACGGTGCATTGGGGTTTGCAGACGTACGAGGAAATGATGATCGGCTACGTCGAATACTATGAGGTGAACGAACAGCCGCCCGGCGGCACGCCGACGGCGATGACGCGCTAAACGCCGCCCACCGCGAACCGCGGACTAATCTCCCGCTGCATCGCGCAGAAGACTTCCAGCGCCGCATCTCCCGCCCGTTCGCGCACCGCGGCCACGGCGAGGGCCGGGCTGTTGCAATCGCGGCTCAAATGCCCGAGCACCGCGCGCCGCAGATTCGCATTCAGGAGTTCCGCGACGACGCCCGCCGCCGCCGTATTCGAGAGATGCCCGTGGCGGGACATGATGCGCTGCTTCACGGACCACGGCCGCTTCGTGTCGTTTTGCAGCAGCTTCTCGCAGTGATTCGTCTCGATCACCAGCGTCTGCGCCGCGCGCACGCGCTCGTACACGAGCTTCGTGGCAAACCCGAGATCGGTCAGGAATCCGAGCGCGTGATTCCCGCAATGCAGCACGAACCCCACCGGATCGACCGCATCGTGCGGCACCGTGAACGTCTGCACCGTGATGTCCTTGATCGTGAATTCGCTCCCGGTGACGAACGTGCGCCAGTCCCTTTTCAGCGGCGTCGAATCCCGC
>JAYVRQ010000559.1:0-3969 GCA_043776145.1 Chthoniobacteraceae bacterium | reverse complement strand
CGCAAACAAAAGCGGATAAGTTCCCGCGCTGCCAATCGCGACGAGCGTGCTGGGATTCCCGGAGCCGGCACCTTCATCGATAAACTTCGCCGCGCCAGTGAGCGTGTTGTTGGCCAGGATGTAGGACGAGACGCTGCCTGTGCCCTCGATCCGAAGCAGCGCGTTGGCGGGCGGGCCGTCGCGTTGCGCGAGGTAAATGTCGAAACTCCCGTTCATCAGCGAGAGGTCGTAGATCGTGTTGCCGGTGATCAAGGCCTGCCCGATCCCATTCTCATCGGCCAGCATGAAGATGCCGCTGTCGGCGCAAGCCGTGTTCAGCGGGCCGCATAGTCCGAGGTTCGAGCCGGTCGGCTGCGGCATCGTGTTGTTGGTGATCTTAAACCGCGCCGAGCCGAAGCCTGTCGCGGCGGCACCGTTTTGCGCGAAAATGTTGATGAGCGACGCATTCGGCACTTCGCGGATCGTGTTGTTGTTGATCGTGATCGCGCTTTGCGTGGCGACGCCTTGGATCACCGCGCGGATGCCATTGCCGAAGCCCGCGCCCGAGTCCTTCACGCCCTGCGTGCCGATGAAGTTCGTATCAATTTTCCCGACGAAGGCATGGCTGGTCGGCCCCGTGTCCGCGCCCGCCGCCGTGAAGGCATTGATGGCCGTGGCGCTGGACTGATTCGAGATCGCGCCCGGTGCCGTTACTTTGCCGACGATCGAGTTATTCAGCACCTGGAAACTCAGGTTCGAGACTTGCGACGTGCCGATGTCGATGCCCTGCCCGTTGCCCGTGAAGGTGTTGCTCTGGACGGTGATGCTGTTGGCCGTGGTCAGCGTGGTGGTGGTGACGGTGCCGGAGTTCACCCCGATCCGCCCCGAGTCGTTCGTTTGAATCTGCACGCCGACCGCGCGCACGCCGCTGAAAGTGGAGCCGGAGATGACCCCACTCGTGAGCACCGATGTGCCGCGCATGACCAGCAGCAGGCCGTCATTGCCGATGGACCCGGAGGGCTGGCACGGCGCACCGGCGGAGCATTGGATGGTGCTGTTGGTGAAATTGAAGGCCGCCATGTTGGTGTTGAAATTGTCCACGGTCATCCCGTTGTGCGGGACGCTGGTGATGACGCAGCGATCCACCGTGACGGTGCCGGTGATGTTCGTCATCACGATGCCATCGTCGGCCCCGGTGCCGGCGGAATCGGTGATGTTAAACCAATTGAGGCTCGGGCTGTCGGTGCTGGTGAGCACCACGCTGTCCGAAGTCGAATTCAAGATGGTGCCGCCGGTGCCGGCCGCGCCGTTGCCGGAGATGGTGAACGCGCCGCTCGTGCCGGTGGCGTTGAGCACGATGCCGCTGGCTGCGCCATTCGCGGAGATGCTGCGGAAGGTGAGGCCGCCCACGCCGATGGTGGTGTTCGCCACGTTGAGCGCAGCCCCCGTGGTGGTGGTGAGCGTGTTGACGACGGTCGTGTTGTTCTGCGTGGCGCTGACGCTGCCGCCGCCGGTTGCAGTGAACGCGGGGTTTGCGCCCGTACTGATGTTCAAACCGCCGGTGAAGTTGACCGTCGCGCCGCCGTTCGCATTCAAAAAAATACCGGTGCCCGTGTCGCTGATCGCGCCGCTGAAGGCCACGGTGCCGCCGGTTTTGTTTTGAATATCCACCGAGCGGCCCGCGGTATTCGTGATCGTGTTGCCAAACGAGAGATTCGCCGTGCCGCCGCTGATGAGCACATCCGCGCCCGCCGCACCGCTGATCGCCCCCGCGGTGACGGTGACATTTCCAATGAGCCCGACGAGGCGGATGCCCTCGCTGGTGCTGCTCGTGGTGGTCGCGTTGTCGAGCGTGATGGCGACGCTGTTGCCCGCGATGCCGGTGAGGTCCACGATCTTGCCGGTGCCGTTGATGGTGATGGAGTTGATCGTGAGCGCGCCGACGCTCGCGCCGCTGATGCCGGTGCCGGTGGGGTGATTGCCGATGAGGAGCCCGCGCACGGTGTTGCCCGAGGCGAGGGTGACGACATCGCCCGCGGTGTTCGTGAGCGTGGGCGCAGCGCCCGCTGGGAAGAGAGTGAGCGTGTTCACGATCAGCGCCACGCCCTGCCCGAGAAGCTGCTGGCCGGTTTCCAGGACGACGTTGCCGTTGAGCTTCGCGTTCGCCCCGATGTCGGCGAAGACGTAGATGGTGTCCGTCGCTGCATTGGCTGCGGTGGAGGCGGAGGCGAGGCTGTTGAAGGGCGAGTGGCTGCGCCCGTCGCCGTTGGTCGTGCCATTTTGCACATACCAAACGCGCGGCGCATTGATCGTGAAATCGACGAAGCCGACGGTGACGCTGTCGAGCCCCTGCGAATCGGTGATGGTGTATTGGAATCGCTCGATGCCCGTCTGCCCGACGCCCGGCGTGTAGAGGAAGCTGCCATCCGCCGCCGCCACGAGCACCCCGCCCGTCGCTGTGCCGCTGACCCGCGAGACGCTCCCCGCCTTCACCACGACCGAGCCCGGCGCGCCATCGGGATCGAAGTCATTCGCGAGCAAGCCAGTCGCGGCGGCGACGGTGCGCTGGGTGTTGCCGACGATGTCGGTGTAAGCATCGTCCGCCGCGATGGGCGTGACGCGCAGCGAGCCGGCGATGTCGGTGGTGTTGGCCGGCGTGGGATTGGTGAGCGTGACGCTGGTGGCGTTCGCATCGCCCGTGTTCGAGATGAGCACGGAGTAGTCGATCTGCCCGCCGCGGAGCTTGCGCGCGGGGGAGAGCGTGCTGTCATCGAGCGTCGCGCCGAGGACGGCGGCGGCGAGGGCGGAGGTGCCGAGGAGCGCACTGAAGCCGGAGGCGAGGAGGGCGGTGAAGAGGAGCTTTGAATTCATACAAGAATGCTAGGATTCGTCGGTGGCTTGCCGCGGTTTTGGGGAGGGAGGTCCGATGCGGGCCGAGCGTTGTGAATTGGCTCGAAAAAGGAAAGGGAAATCTGCTCTGGAAGCGTCGGGCTTCCGCTGCCGGGCGTGCTTGCGCGGATGGACACTCTCGGGACGGCGGCCGGTATTGCGCTTGCGCGCGTGGGCGGTGTCGTCTGAATGGCGCGATGCGCATCGATGTCGCCCTCAACCCCGCGGAAATCGCCCTGCTCCCGAAGCGCGATCTTTCGCGCACGACTTGTGTCGTGTTCGACGTGCTGCGCGCGACTTCGTCGATGATTACGGCGCTGGCGCATGGGGCGCGGGAGATTCATCCGGTGCGGACGATCGAGGAGGCGCGCGAACTCAAGACGGACATGCCGCGCGCGGTGCTCGGTGGGGAGCGCGATGGGGAAATCATCGAAGGCTTCGATGTGGGGAATTCGCCGTTTGAATATCGCGATCTCGCGGGGCGGACGATCATCACGACGACGACGAACGGGACGATCGCGCTGCGGGCGTGCGAGCACGCGGAGACGGTACTCGTGGGCGCGATCCTGAATCTTGCGGAACTCGCGGACGAGCTAAGCTGGCGCGAGCCGGAGGAAGTGCTGCTCGTGTGCGCGGGGACGTTTGAGGAATTCGCGCTCGAAGATGCGTGCGCGGCGGGACTGCTGATCGCCGCGCTGCCGGATGCGCAACTCACCGATGCCGCGCACGCGGCGCTCGCGATCACGAAACATTTTCCCTCGCCGCTGGACGCACTGCGCGCGGCGCGCAACGGGCGCGCGCTGGAAAAGAAGGGACGCGGGAAAGAAGTGGAGTGGTGTGCGCAGGCTTCGCGGTTTAACGTCGTCGGCATCATGGAACAGGCCGTCATCCGACCACTCGAAACGTGAGAGCCGCGCTCGCCAGATGCGCCGCGCCGCTGCTCGCGTGGCTGCCCGATCCGCGCGGCGTGCCGCTGCGGAAGCAGGCGACCGTGGCCATCGCGGTGTCGGCGCTGCTGCATTTGCTGCTGCTGTTTTTCGTCGCGTGGCTTTACGCGGTGCCGCCGCAGAAAATCCAATTCGCCCGCGCGAAGCCGAAGCT
>JAYVRQ010000558.1:0-3972 GCA_043776145.1 Chthoniobacteraceae bacterium | reverse complement strand
TTTCGCGGATGAAAAAATCGCCCATCGCCTGTCGTCTGCGGATTTCGCGGGGCGAACGCACGAGCAAGTCCATGGAAAAACCGGGGTGCTCCAGCCGGTCGCGGATGCGGAAGGCTTGATCGAGCGCGCTGCCGCGGAAGGGCATGACCACCATCAAATCCACATCGGAATCCTCCGTCGGCTGACCGTAAGCGTGGGAGCCGAAGAGGATGATTTTCTCCGGCTGAAATTCGCGCGCGATCGACTCGGCGTATCGCTGGATGGCTTCGCGGCGGTGCATTTCGCGGCACGATAGTGTCATTGCCAAAACGGAGAAGCGTGAATTTCGGCGATCTGCTCCGTGGCTTGTCGTTCCTGCGGCGAGCAAGTTTGGTGGAAAGTGTCCGCTTTTCCGGCTTGTCGCTAGAGCGGCAAGCCACGCGGCGGACTACTCCACCATCAGCGCGAAGACGATCTGCCCTTTCCCATACTCCGGGCCGCGGATGAAGAGGGGGCTGCCGGGGGCGAGGCGGGCTTCGGTGTCCACGAGCTGCCGCTTTTCGTTGAAAAGCTGGAGGCTGAGCAGGTAGCCGCCGCGCGCTTCCTTTGAGGTGGCGCGGCGCGCTTTGGCCTGGAGCCAGAAGCTCTGCGTGGGCGTGAGCCGCAGCTCGGAGCCGTGCTCGATTTTTTCCGATGCGCTGCCGATGACCTCGAACTGATTGTAGCCGAAGACGCGCTTCAGCTTTGGCAGCGAGTCGCGCAATTCCTTCGGCGTTTCTTTCGGCGAGGCCGCGTTCGTCGCGAGCACGACGGCGGTCCAGATTTTGTCCTCCGCTTTTGCGGGCAGGACGAAAGCGAGGGCCAGTGCGATGGGGAGCGCGGATCGAGTCATCGGCTATTTCAGTTCGTAACTCGCGGGGATGTAATCGAGCCCGTCGAGCCAGAGCACGGTCACGTTGTCGCGCGGATTGTACACCGTGTTCGCCGAGACGCCGGGCTCGGAGGTCCACGACTCGACGACTTGCGCGAAATAGGGATCGGCCTCGCTCACCGTCGAGCCGGTCGGGATCAGCGTCTGGAACATCACGCCCGCGACGAGCAGGCACGCCGCGCCCGCCCACGCGAGCCGGGGCAGCGACCAGAACCAGCCCGCCGCCTTCTCGCGAGGCCGGTCGGCGGCGATGCGCTGCTGGATTTGCAGGTTGAAAAAATCCGCGTTCGTCAGCTTCGGCGCGGTCGGATTTTCGCGCAGGAACGCGCCGAGCTTTTGCGCATCCGCGCGCTCGCTCATCGCTTCAGGATGCCGTTCGAGTTCCTTTTCAAAAGCGGCGAGTTCGGGGCCGGACAGTTTGCCGTCGGCCCATGCGGTGAATTGTTCTTCAAAGGGTTTCATAGACATCTTTCAGCATCGTTTGCAGTTTTTTACGGGCGTAGAAAAGTCGCGACATCACCGTGCCGAGCGTGCTCCCCATCGCGTCGGCGATTTCCTGATAATCCAGCCCGTCGATCTCGCGCATCACGATCACCGCGCGATGATCCGGCGAGAGCCGCGCGATGGCTTCGTCGATGCGCGCGCGGATTTCCTTGTCGCCGAGCCGCGTCGCCGGTTCGAGTTCGGCGCGCGGTGTCGTCGCCGCGCCGGGCTCGATATTGTGGAGGCCGATCGCGTCGTCGAATTCCGTCCCGCCTTCCACTTGCTTCCGCCGCAGCGAGTCGATCGCCACGTTCATCAGGATGCGATAGAGCCACGTATAAAACGCGGACTGCCCGCGAAAGCGCCCGATGTTTTTCCACGCCTTCACGAAGCCGTCCTGGGCGATGTCCCAGGCGTCTTGTTCGTTGCGGACCATATTGTAGATCATGGAAAATGCTCGGCTGCGGTAACGGGTCACAAGTTCATCGAAGGCCGCGGTGTCGCCCGTCTGCGCTTTGGCGACGAGTGCAAGCTCGTCGGCAGGCGGCGCGGTGCCGGCCCCGGATGTCGAGTGCTTCGACGCAGCGGGCGCGTTTTCATTCGAGGCGGCCGCGGGAAAATCGCCGCTCACTCGTGGTTGTAACGCCGCCGCCATTCGGCCCGGTATTCTCCCATGAGTTGAATGATGCCGTCGCGAATCTGAAAGAGCCGCGTGTTCAGCGCGCCGAAGCGATCCGCGCTGAGCTTCGCGTCCTTGCGAAGTTGCGCCGCCGCGTCGAACGCGCCCACCATCGCCTTCAGCGCGCGCTTGAGATACGCGATCGTCATCCCGATTTCGTCCACGTCGTCATCGCTGAGCGCCGCTGCCAGCTTCGCGCTCGCGATCGCCGCCTGCGTCGCGAGCTTCACCGCCGCCGGCTGGGCCTGCGCGCCGGGCTGCCGGTCGATGAATTGATCGAGCCACACCGTGAGCGCGAACGACGCCTGATACAGCGGGTGCATCTCGAATGGCTCCCCGCCTTCCAGCGCCGCGTTCGCCCGCTCGTTCTCGATCGCGGCGTCCTCCCCGTCTTCAAAAGTCGAATCCACCGTCTCCGCCCATTCCCGTCCTTCGTCGTCCAGCAAATGATGCCAGCCCATCTCGCGCGCGATGATTTGGTCGCGGTTCGGATCGTCGATGTAGCGCTCGAGAAGCTCCATGTATTTCTCGGTCTTGCGGTCCTGCTGCTGAAGAAAACGCTCCCAATCGTATTCGTCCCAGATTTTTTCCGGCTCGTCGGATTCATCCATATTCGTGGTGTGGTTTTAATTGGGCGCTGCTGTTTCTGCAAAGAGTTTAAGCGCGGTCTGTGCCCGCCGATCCATCCAATTCTTGCCGGGCGTTTCGCGGGGAGTCTAATGTCGCCTCCGTGAAAGCCCTCGTGTCGGTGCTCATCTTTGCCATCTCGCTGGCCGGCACCGTGGCCCTGCTGCCGCGTGCGCTGCCGCAGACCCCGATCCCGCAATTGACCGAAAGGCTCGCCTGGTTCGCCGCGCACAAGGAGGACTACGACACCGTCTTCATCGGTTCGAGCCAGTTTTATCATGGCATCGACCCGCGGCAGTTTGATCGCGATGCGGGTCGTGGAACGCGCTCGTTTAATTTCGGCATCGCCGCCACCTTCGTCGCCGTGCTGTTTTACGCCGTGCAGATTTACTGCGACTTCAGCGGGTACAGCGACATGGCCATCGCGACCTCGCGGATGCTCGGCTACGAACTGACGCTCAATTTCCACTTCCCGTATTTCTCCGCGCACATCACGGAATTTTGGCGGCGCTGGCACATCTCGCTCAGCACCTGGCTGCGCGATTACCTCTACATTTCTCTCGGCGGAAATCGCGGCTCGAAGCTCTTCACCTGGCGCAATCTCATGCTCACAATGCTGCTCGGCGGGCTCTGGCACGGCGCATCGTGGACGTTCGTCATCTGGGGCGGGCTGCACGGCCTCGCGCTCATCGTGCATCGCGAATGGGAGCGCGCCACCGCGGGCGCGGGCGCTGTGTTCCGGCGTGCGATGTCATGGGTCGGGCCGGTGCTCTGCTTTTACTGGGTCTGCATCACCTGGATTTTTTTCCGCGCCCAGCCGATCCGCGATGCGACCACGCACGCGATCCAGCAGAGCGGATTTGAGGTTGCGCGCACGCTGCTGAAATCCTTCGTGCTATTTCAATCGAACGGCCCGCGAGATTTCACCCGCTGGCCCTTCGCGTTCCTCGCCGCACTCGCACTCGTCCACTGGCTCTGCTCGCGCCGACTCCTCGCGACATGGTGGCGGCGTCTCCCCGCGTGGGCCTTCTCCGCGCTGCTCGGCGCGGGCACCGCCCTCGCGCTGTGCTTCGTCCCCGCGAAGTACAAAGCCTTCATTTATTTCCAATTTTGAAACATTCACAGCGGCTCCGCGCGCGGCTCGCGGGCGCGGGCGCCGAGGTTGCCGTAGCGATGGTAGGAATGGCTGACGCTTTGCTCGCGCAGGTACCACAGCAGTTCGAGGCGGCCCTGCACGAGCACCGGCGCGTCGGCGATGAAAAAGCCGCTTTCC
>JAYVRQ010000557.1:0-14194 GCA_043776145.1 Chthoniobacteraceae bacterium | reverse complement strand
ACGTCGGCGTCCACCACGATGATGTATTTGGTGAACATCATCTGGCCCATGCCCCAGAGGCCGTGCATGATTTTGTAGGCTTGCATCGGGTAGGTCTTGCGGATGCTCACGAAGACTAGGTTGTGGAAGACGCCTTCTGCCGGCAGCGCCAGGTCGATGATCTCGGGGAAGTTCATCTTGAAGATGGGCAGAAAGAGTTTCACGGACGCGCCGCCGATGTAGAAGTCTTCCATCGGCGGGATGCCGACGATGGTGGCGGGATAGACGGCATCCTTGCGGTGCGTGATGGCGGTGACGTGGAATACGGGATACGGCTCGGGCAACGTGTAGTAGCCGGTGTGGTCGCCGAACGGGCCTTCGTCGCGCAGCGGCTCGCGAGGGTCGATATAGCCTTCGATGACTATATCGGAGTTAGCGGGGACTTCGAGATCACTAGTCTCGCACTTCACTAACTCGATGGACTTCTTTCTGAGGTATCCAGCCAGCAAGAATTCATCCAACCCATCCGGCAGCGGCGCAGTGGCGGCGAAAGGGTAGATGGGATCACCTCCGAGAAAGATGGCGACGGGCATCCGCTCCCCCTTTTCGTAATAGCGGCGTCCGTGGCGCGCGGCGACTTTTTGCAACTGCCAGTGCATCCCCGTCGTGCGTTCGTCGTAAATCTGGATGCGATACATGCCGACGTTGCGCTCGCCGGTGTCCGGGTCGCGCGTGACGACGCAAGGCAGGGTAATGAAACGGCCACCGTCGAGCGGCCAGCATTTTAGGATCGGAAGATTGAGTAAGGTTGAAGGATGAAGGTTAAAGGTTGAAGGATCGTTCACGTCGGGAGCCGCAGGCCAGCCTTCAACTTTCGACCCTTGACCTTCGATCCGATGAATTACTTCCTTGCACGCGCCGTCCTTCACGATCTTTGGGCGGGCGTGGCGCAGTTCCATTACCCTGCCTAGTAATTCCACCGTCGCGCGCAGCGTCGTGGGCGGTTTGGCGTGCATCAATGCGCCGAGTTCGGCGGCGGCGGCATCCACGGACTCCGCGTTCATCGCCATCGCCATGCGCTTCCACGAACCCATCGTGTTGATCGCCACGGGGAACGGCGACACCTCGCCGTTCACCGTCGGCTTTTCAAAAAGCAGCGCCTTGCCGCCGCCCGGCGATTTCATTTCACGATCCGCCAGCTCCGTGATCTCCAGTTCCGTCGCGACCGGCGCGCTGATCCGGCGCAATTCGCCCGCGCTGTCGAGGGTGGCGATGAAATCGGAAAACGAGGAGTAGGCCATGCGGGACGGTAGCGCGATTCGCCGGAGCTTGGCGAGCGGATGCAGTTGCTGGAACGCGAAGACGAGAGCCGGAAGAAACATCGTGCCTTCGACCAGCCATTCATAAAAACGCTCCGGGCGTCTTATGCGGGACTCGACGAAAATCATCGTGAGCATCACCGCGCCGATCACGGCCAGCGCCAGCCAGTCGGTGGCGTTTCCCGGATCGAATGAGGCATTCGTCAGCGCAAGCGCGGTCGTGATGAGGATGAGCGCAGCGAGCACTTGGCGCGTGCGTCTTTCACCGAGCAGCACGGGCAGGCTGGAGATGCCGCATCGCCGATCACCGTCGATGTCGCGCAGATCGCAGAGGATCATGTTGAACTCCAAAAAGCCCCACGCCCATGCGAGCGCGATGCACGCCGAAAAGATATTCGCCGGCACGCCTTCGCGAAGCCACGGCGGGACGATGAATGCGCAGAGCAGGATGGTGGGTGCGAAGAATGTTTTCAGCAGCGGCACGTTCTTGAGTCGCACGCCGAACATGGGGATCGAATAATTCAGGCAGCCGACCGTGCCCGCGATGACGAGCGCGAAGGTCGTCCAATCGCGGCGCAGCAGTGGCAGCACGAGGAGGACTGCGGCGGCGATGGCGGCAAGGCCCGCGCACACCGGGCGCAGCCGCTCGATGCTCGCGGATCGCTCGGGAAGATTCAGCGCATCCGCCGGATCGCGCCGCAGCCGGTCCACGTTGTAAATGAGCAGTGCTCCGCAAAACCAAAACGGCATCCACGGTTGCGCGTCCCAGCCAATCAGCGTGCAGAGCGCCCAGCCAAAGGCCGCGATGCCCGCGGCGACGTAGAGGGCGAGCGCGTGCAGCGATGCAATGAGCGGCGGAAAGGTCACATGATTTGAATGCCACGGCCTGAACCGCGCGGGGATAAATTTTCAGGAAATCCGTCGCAACCGCGCCTACGGTACCGCGCCGATGAATTTCAAAAAGCCCCCCACGATTCGCTTCCGTGCGATGCTGCTCGCCGTCCTTTTGATTGGCGCGTTCGCGATCGTATTCCGTCCGGCGCAACGCGAGCCAGTGTTCGGAGATCGCGTGGAAAGTGCGGCACCCATCGTGAATGGATCGGCCCCATCGCTCCCATCCGTCGCATCCGTCCCATCTGCCATCGCGCGCCATGTGGAAACGCCGCCGCTTCCCGCAGTGTTTGCCACTTATCCGGTGGTCGCCGAAGCGCATCGCGCGGGCAGCGAACCCGGCGAAGCGGAGATTCGCCGGATCGTGCGCGCGCCCTTCAAGTATCCGTGGATTCGCGTGCGCTCCGTGATGCGCGGGCGCGTGACTGCGGAGGAAGCCGTGGTCGCCGATCAGCTTCTCGTCAGCGTCCAGCCCGGCATCGCGCCTGCGAAAGTCGCGGCGGCGCTCGCGGCGGAAGGCATCGCGGTTCGCGAAAAACTTCCCGGTTCCGACACGCTGTTGCTGCAATTGCCGGATCACGAAATCGACGCCATCGACCGCGCGCTCACGCGGCTCGCCCCGCACGGCGATCTTTTCAAAAGCCTCGATACGAACGGCGTCGGCTTTGGCGGAGCGCCGAACGATCCGAGCTTTCCGACGCAATGGGCGCTGAAAAACACCGGGCAGTCGCTCGGCACCGCCGGCGCGGATGTCAATGCCAGCGGGCTTTGGAGCATCGTCACCTCCGCGCCGAGGGTGCTCGTGGCCGTGCTCGATTCGGGCATGGAGTTCTCGCATTCGGACCTCGTGGGCATCGCGTGGACGAACCCCGGCGAAGTCGAGGGCAACGGAATCGACGACGACGGAAACGGCCGGGTCGATGATGTGAACGGCTGGGATTTCGTGAACTCGGACAACAATCCCGCCGACGATCACAATCACGGCACGCACGTCACCGGCATCATCGCGGCGCGGCGCGACAACGGCATCGGCGTCACCGGCCTCGCCGATCCGGTGTCCATTTTGCCGTGCAAGATTTTGAATTCGGCGAACTCGGGATTCACCAGCGACCTCATCGCCGCGCTCGATTACGCTCGGCTGACTGGCGCGCGCGTGATGAATCTTTCGCTCCAGAATTATCCCGCGAATCAAAGCCTCGCCGACGCCATCGACCGCGCCCAATCCGCCGACATCGTCCTGTGCATCTGCGCCGGGAATCAAGGCGTGAACAACGACGGCACGCCGAACTACCCGAGTTCGTTCACCAATCCGAACATCATCGCCGTCGGCAATCACGACCGCACCGATGTGCGCTGGTCCGGCGGATTTGCGCCGTCGAATTTCGGAGCCGCGTCCGTCGATCTCTTCGCACCGGGACGCGACGTGATGAGCACCATCCGGCCCAACACCTACGCCGTCCTCACCGGCACCTCGATGTCCTGCCCGCACGTCGCCGCCGTCGCCGCGATCATCCGCGCGCTAAATCCGGCGTGGACGTTTGCGGATGTAAAAAGCTGCATCCTCGCGACCGTCACGACGCGCCCCGCCTACAACGGCATCTGCTTCACAGGCGGGCGATTGAACGCCGAGGCCGCCATCCGGCGCGCGATCCAGCTCGTGCCCGAGGCCGATCCCGATGGCGATGGGATCACCAGTTTTGCCGAGTACGGCCTCGCCACCGATCCGCTGCGCGGGAACGCTGGCGGCGTCCCCGCATTCCAAATCAACGGCCCGTCACTCGAACTGACCTACTCCCGTGCGCGCGCCGATGTTTCCTACTCCGTCGAGGCGAGCGACGATCTCATCACTTGGAACTCCGCGCTCGTGAATCAAGGCGGAGCGGGTTCGCCCATCACCGCGACCGCGCCGTTGGGAAGCGTGGGGCACCGCTGGCTTCGTTTGAAAATGGACGCTGCATTTTGAAAACGCGCTGCCGAGCCGGGGCACAGGCTTCCAGCCTGTGGGGCCAGCGGGCATCTTGCCCGCTGGCCTTGGAAGCAAGTGGATCGGCAGGCGAGACGCCTGCCGGCCCCACAGCCAGGATGGCTGTGCTCCGTCCCGCCGCGCACACAAATTTGGCCGCCATCTGGAACTGGCGCGCGACTTGCGCTAACGGTCTGCCGTGAAAAAGTCGCTCATTCCAATCGCACTGCTGCTCGTCGCGGCGCGCCTGCACGCGGAGCTTCCGCTCGATACTATTTTCAAAGGCCGCGCGAAGTTCGACGCGATGGTCGCGCAGGCGGCGGAATGGAAACAGTACCCGATCGGCTCGCGCACCGCGCTCGCCGGTCGCGCGCTGGCAGGCACTCCTTACAAGGGCTTCACGCTCGAGATCGACGACCGCATCGAAGCGCCTTCCGTGAATCTCACCGGACTCGATTGCTGGACGTTCTTCGAGTCGTCGCTCGCGTTCGCGCGAATGCTCGATCTTCCCGCCGACCAGTGGAAGCCCGAGACGATGCTGCGTTTCGTCGAGATGGATCGCTACCGCGGCGGCCAGTGCGACGGCAGCTATCTCTCGCGGCTGCATTATTTGGAGGAATGGTTTCACGACAACGACCGGCGCGGCCTCGTCGCCGATCTCACGCGCACGCTCGGCGGCGAGCGCGTGCCGCACACGGCGGGCGAGATGACGATCAACTGGCGCACGTATCGGTACCTGCGCGTCGATCCGTCGCTGCGCCCCGGCATTCGCTCGATGGAAGAGCGCGTCGGCTCGATGCCGCTGTATCACGTTCCCAAAGGCCGCGTGCCCTCGATCGAGGCGAGCCTGCGCTCCGGCGACATCATCGGCATTACCACGAATGATCCCGGCGGCATCGGCACATCCCACGTCGGCCTCGCGTATCGCACGCCGGATGCGGTGCTGCATTTCATGCACGCCTCCGCGCCGCGGAATTACGGGCGCGTGGTGCTCGATGGGCGGCTCTCGGATTACCTGAATCGCTATCGCACGAACGCGGGCATCATCGTCGCGCGCCCGCTGCGTTAGCGTTGGAGAAAAGTCCGCTGCGGTTGTCGCGGCGGCGGCGGCGTGCTCGGCGGCGGGGCGTTTTGCGCGGCGAGTTGCATCATCTTCGCCATGCGCGCCGGGAGGAATTTCGGATAGGCGGCGGCGGCTTTGTAACGCGGGTCGTTCACGGGCTGGAGGAAGATTTCCATCTTCTCGCCGCAGAATGATCCGACCGTGACGAGTGGCGGTTTGCCGCGGCGCATGAGTTCGAGATTTTCCGGCGTGAGCAGTCCGAATTCATGCGCGGCGCTCCAGTTCATCATCACGCAATTGCGCACCCATTCGGTGTGCGGCTCGCGGAGTCCGGCGTCGCGGAATCCAGCGGCGAGGAATTGCTCGGGCGATTCGCCGCGGGTGCGCGCGTCAGCGAGTTGCGTGAGGATAACGCTGATATACAAGGGCGTGGCCACGTCCGGCTTGCCCTGCTGGATCAATCCGGCGAGCCCCTGCATTTGCGAGCCGAGATCGGGCAGCTTGAGATAGCCGCGTTCGGCGCGTGCCGCTTGCTTTTCATGAAGGGGCTCCGGCTGCGCTTCCGGCGCGGGCGTGGGAAAAAGCATCCACAAACCCCGCGTGGAAATCCCGCCGATGAAGAGCAGCGCCGCGATGTCGATGAACAGCGAGAGAAACGGAACCCGTTGCTGTTCGCGCGGGATGAGATCGGATGGACGGTAACCCATAGGTGCGCCGTTTGATTGAGCAGGAAAAAAGCCAAGCGCCGTGCCGGGCGCTCGTGTCAGCAATCGTGCTCGTCCTCGTCCTCCTACTCGTCCTCGAAAATCCCCCGCCTTTCGAGGACGAGGACGAGTAGGAGGGCGAGGACGATTTTCCTGCGCTGACATCACCTTCGATCCCACCCATCCTCGCCCGGTGCATCTCACCCTTTCCGGTCTCAGCAAATCCTTCGCGGGGAAAACCGTGCTCGATGATGTGACGGTCGATTTCGGCGAAGTGCGCAGCGTGGTGCTCATCGGGCCGAGCGGCGGTGGAAAATCCACGCTGCTGCGCATCGTCGCGGGGCTGGAGACGCCCGATGCCGGCACCGTCGCGCTCGACGGCGAGGCGATCGACTTTCACGAGGAAAAACTCCGCGCGCACCGCCGGCGGCTCGGCGTGGTGTTCCAATCGTTCAATCTCTTCCCACATCTCAGCGCGCTCGCGAACATCACGCTGCCGCTGGAAAAAGTTCACGGCCTCGCGCCCGGCGCGGCGGAGGAGGTGGCGCGCGAAAATCTCCGGCGCTTCCAGCTCGCGGATCACGCGCACAAGCGGCCCGCCGAGTTGAGCGGCGGGCAGAAGCAGCGCGTGGCCATCGCGCGGGCCATCGCCATCAAGCCGCGCGTGCTGCTCTTCGACGAGCCGACCAGCGCGCTCGATCCCGAGATGACCGCCGAGGTGCTCGACGTGATCGAGGAGCTGAAAGAGGAAGGCCGCGACTTCATCCTCGTCACGCACGAGATGGGATTCGCGCGGCACGTCGGCGAAGTCGTGGCGTTCCTCGCCGAAGGCCGCATCATCGAGCACGCGCCACCCGCGGAACTTTTTGCCGGGCCGAAGAGCGCGCAGTGCCGCGAGTTTTTGCGGCGAGTGCTGAAATATTAGCATCGCGAAATAAACCGGGATTTATGCCGCGCCAGCATGTGCGTTTAATTCGCGCTGCTTTCATTCAGGCACTGTTTATGAAATCCATTCCCCGCGTTTCCTCCGCAAAATCCGCCGCCATCTTTGCGGCGCTCGTCCTCACCGTTCCTCCTGCGTTTAGTCAGCTTCCCAATGAAGCAGCGGCCAGCGTCGCGCCTGGCGTGGCGGCAAACACCGTGAACGTCACCGTCACCGATCCCGGCAATCACGTTTGGAAACTGCAAAGCTCGCCCAATTTCCAAACATGGACGGATGTCGAAACGATCAAGGTTCACAACGGTCACTTCCAGCGCACGCTCACGCACAGCCCCGCAGCGCCCGCGCTGTTCTACCGGCATTTTTATTCGAGCGCCGAGCCAAACATCCCGAGTACCACGGCGAGCGCGCTGCTGCTCCCCGTCGCGCCTTTCAACTACGCGAATCCCCCGCTTCCGCCTCACCTGCTGGCCCCGCCGATCGTCGCGCAGATCAACACGCCCGCGAACAACCCCATCACCAACGCGGGCGCGAATCTCGGGCGCATCCTGTTTTGGGATAAACGCCTTTCGCTGAATCAAACCGTCGCCTGCGCCTCGTGCCATCAGCCCGAGCACGGCTTTTCCGACCCACGCAAATTCAGCGTCGGATTTCAGGGTGGGCTCACCGGGCGGAATTCGATGGGGCTCACCAGCAACCGCTACTACCTGCGGCGCGCGTATTTTTGGGATGAACGCGCGGCCACTCTCGAAGTACAGGTACTCCAGCCCATTCAGAACGCCGTCGAAATGGGCATGACGCTCCCCGCGCTCGAAGCACGCCTCGGTGCCGAGCCGTATTACACCGACCTTTTCAACCAGGTTTTCGGCACGCCCGCCGTCACCTCGAACCGCATCTCCCTCGCGCTCGCGCAATTTGTCCGCTCCATCATTTCCACGCAGACGAAATACGATGCCGGCGTCCCGCTGAATTTCAGCAACTTCACGGCGCAGGAAAATCAGGGGCGGCAGATTTTCGGCGGAGTCGGGAACTGCGTCGCCTGTCACGGCAGCGACAACTTTGTTCCCGGCAACGCCATCAACAACAACGGCCTCGAATTCCCCTTCGTGGACTTGGGTCGGGGCGGAATCACCGGACTCCCGCAGGACAATGGGCTCTTCAAAGTTCCGTCGCTCCGCAACATCGAACTCACCGCGCCCTACATGCACGACGGAAGATTCGCGACGCTGGAAGAAGTCGTCGAGTTCTACAACAGCGGCGTGGTGGATAATCCGAACCTCTCGCCGCCGCTGCGCAACCCGCCGGGCAGTCCCGGAGCCGGCCAGCCGCGCCGCCTGAATCTGACCGTCGCGCAAAAAGCCGCGCTCGTCGCCTTCCTCAAAACGTTCACCGACACGAGCGTGACGACCGGCGTGAAATTTTCCGATCCGTTCAACTACGGGAATTGAAAGGAACCACTCATGGACACTGACCCGCACTCATCAATGGGTTGTTCGACGCCACGCCCGGCCGTGCCGACACCTTGCGGACGCAGGAAATTCGCAAGGGTAAGTTCCCTCCCAACTCTTCATGAGTGCCGGTTAGTGCAGGTTAGTGGTTAAACTAACTGCGGAATCCAGGTTGATCGCTTAGCGCGCCAGACTTGCGTTCAACGAAACTGGCGCATTTCCCGGTGGCAGCAGCGACGCGAGCGTGCGCGCGGCGGCGGCGGTCGCGGGCGAGATGGCGAGGAGTTGCGGGGAATTTCCGGGCGTCTGCGCGCTGAGGGTGCCGTCGGGCGAAAGCTGGATCGTCACTGGATGCGCGGGATCGGCGGAGTCGAGGGCGGTGCGGAGTTCCGGCGAGGAGAGTAGTTCGCTGCGCAGCCGCTCGATCATTGCGGCGGCGGATTGCTTCGTGGAAGCAGCGCCATCGAGCACCTGCTGGAATGGAACCGCCGGAGCCGTCGTCTTCGGCACGCGCGACTGTGCCCAGCGGTCGATGAGATTGGTGGCCGTGGCGGCGATGGCGTTGACGAGAAGCGGATACATGCGACCACGCTTAGCAACCGCGATGCCACTTCGGTGGAGCTTGATGGCAGGGTGCAAGGAGCGGCGATTTTCAATCGCCGACCCAATCAACGCGCGAAGCGCCAAGCCTCACCGGCGCGCGGGCGAATTTGATCTGGCGCTCCGCGCGTGGGTTTGGGGTCGGCGATTGAAAATCGCCGCTCCTTGGCGCCTCTTTCCATCACGCGCGGTGGCGACGGAAAAGCCGGTGTCACTTCACCGTCTTCAACGAAAACAGGTATTCGACGAGGTTCACGAGGTCGTCCTGCGTGAGGGCCTGATTCAGACCGCTCGGCATCAGCGAGGTCGTGAGCTTCTCCCGTTTGGCGATCTGCTTTTTGTCGAACTTGCTGCTCGCTCCGCCGGGGAGGGCGAGGACGAGTTCGTCGGCGGTTTCGCTGCGCACGATGCCGAGGCCGATGCCGCCGTCCTGGAGCGCGAGTTGCGTGGTTTCAAAGCCCATGCTCAGGCCGTTGTTGGGGTTCACGATGTTGTCGAAGATTTGCTCCTTCGGCAGCTTCGAGCCGATCTCGTTGAGCGCGGGGCCGAAGTCCACGCCTTTGCCGCCGACGCGGTGGCACATGACGCAGGAGCTTTCGGCGCGCTCGAAAATGGCGCGGCCTTTTTCGATGTCGCCTTTCAGCTTTGCCAGTTCGGCGATGGGCGGGAGCGGCTTTCCGCCAAGTGCGGCGGGGGCTGGGAAAAGTTCGTCGATGTCTTTGCCGAGGCTCGGGTAGGCGACGAGACGGAGCGCGCTCCCGGCAATCGGCGCAAGTTCGCCCGGCAATTTTTGCTCTTTCGCGAGGGCGATGAGTTTTTCCGCGCCGGTCTGCGTGCGGGCGAGGGCGCGGATCGCGGCCTTTTGCACTTCGGGGACGGGAACGCTGTTGATGATTCCGGCGACGCGATTGAGTGCCTGCTTGTTTCCAGTGGCGACGAGCAGGTTCAGCATGTCGGCGGACCTCGGCCCGGCGATGACGGGGGAAAAGATTTCGTGGGGATTGGGTTCGGTGAAAACGAGCTTCACGGCCTCGATGGCGAGCTGGTCGTTGCCGAGTTTCAGCGCGGTTTCGACGAGCGCGGCACCTTCCCCCTTCACGCCGAAATCGCGCACGAGTTCGACGAACTTCGCGGTGCCGCGCGCCTTTTCCAATTCGTGCTTCAAGGCGTCGGCCACCGTTGGATCGTTGCTGCCTTTCAAGCGCGCGAGCGCCTCGCGCACGATGCTGTCGGCGGAGCCGGCGGTGGCGAGTTCGACGAGAGCTTTCGTTTTTTCCGGCGCGGCGGGGAGGAAGTCGAAGGCGCGGAAGTAGCGCGGCTTGTCGGCATCGGCGATGGATTTGTCGGCGATGATTTTCGCGAGGTACCCAGCGTTTTTCGCGGAGCGCATCCGCCAGACGATGTCGCGTCCGGCGGGGGTGTTCCAATGGTCGCCGACGGCGGCGAGCCATGCGTCGAAGCAGGCGTCCTCGTTGCCAGTCGCGCCGATGCCGAGGGCTTCGAGATACCAACGGTCTTTGCCGTCGTGCTGCTGCGCGAGCATGGCCCAGATTTTTGCGATGTCTTTTGCGCCGTAAAGTGAGAGTGCGATCTGGCGGCGGACTTGCGGGTTGGGGTCGCCGATCAGCTTGGTCATCAGTTCGCGATTGTCTTCGAGCGGCTCCGTGTCGAAGCCGCGCGTGGTCGCGAGCATGAGCGAGAGTCGGATCGCGGCGATGCGCACATTGGCGTCGGCGTCGCTGAGGCCGGCGGTGAGGTAATTCGTTTCGCTGCCTTTGATTTGCGTGAGCAGACCGAGGGCGCGCGCGCGCATCCGCGGATTTTCATTTTTCCACAAACCGAGCAGCGCCGACTCGGCCTGCGTGCCGAGCGAATGCAGCGCCTGCCACGCGATAAATTGCGTGGGTTTGTTCGGCGATTGCAGCGCCTGCACGGCTCCGGCGGCGGTGGTGACATCGGGTGCGGGCGCTTTCGCCGCGCTGCCCGTCGCACTGACGCGGTAGATGCGGCCCATGATTTTCCCGGGTTCGTGATCGCCCATCGCGTGTCCGCCGACGCCGGGATCGTACCAGTCCGCGATGACGAGCGAGCCGTCGGGGGCGATGGCGAGATCGGAGACGCGATACCACGGATCGGTGGACGTGAGCACATCGACCATCGTGGCCTTGTAACCCGCGCCGTCGTTTTCCACGGGATACGCGCGCACTGTGCGCGGGCCGGCGTCGCAGTGGATGAGCTGATTCGCGAACTTCGGGCCGAGCGCCGCGCCTTCATTCACGAGGATGCCGGTGGGCGAGCCCTGGCCGGTTTGCAAAAGATTCGGGACGACGCCGGGATCGTTGAGGTGCCAGTGCCGGAGCGGGATTTCGTTTTCGAGATTCGTGCGCGGCGACTGCCATCCCGCGCCGGTCATCTCGTCGGTGTAGCCGTAATTGCCGTGCTCCATTACGTAATTGATGCGCACGCCCTTGTTGCCGTCGTCGTCGTTGTCGGACTGCCAGAGCGTGCCGAACGAGTCGATGCAGACTTCGTAGTTGTTGCGAAAATTGTGGCCGAGCGTTTCGACGTTCGTGGCCTTGCCGGTTTCAAGGTCGATGTCGCAGCGGAAGACCATGCCCTGCCGGTACGGCTCGCCTTTTCCCGTGATGTCGTGCCCTGCGAGATCCTTCACGCGCGTGCCGTCCGGCCACATGAGATCGGTGACGGAATTTCCGCCGTTGAAATAAAACTTCCCATCCGGCCCGAAGACGAAGGCGTGAACCTGATGATCGTAATTCCACACGCCGCCGACTTTGAAAATCTTCACGGCTTCGTCCGCCACATCGTCACCGTCCTTGTCCGTGAGCAGCCACACATTCGGCGCGGCGCTTACGATGACCTTTGTGCCCTTCGCCTGCGGCAGCACGCAGATGCCGAGCGGGTTGGTCATTTCCTTGTTTTGGTAAAATGTTTTCGCCGTGTCTGCTTCACCGTCGCCATTGGTGTCTTCGAGAATCACCACGCGATCGCCGTCGGGCCGCGTGTCCATGTATTTGCGGTAGTTCAGACACTCGACCGCCCAGATGCGCCCGCGCGGATCGACTTCGATGTTCGTCGGATTTTGAATCATCGGCTCCGCGGCGACGAGCGAGGGCTGGAGACCATCGGGCGTCTTGAAAGTCGCCATGTTTTTCTTCGCCGCGTCGAGACCGTAGCGATCCGGGTTTGGCGAAGCTGCGGCGGCGGGCTTTGGCTTGCTGCCGGGTTTCTCATCAAGGTTCGCTTCGAGATCTTCGGCGCTGATCTTTGACTCCACGCCGTTCGCTGGAACATCCGCTTTCGCCGTCCAGAGGATCGCATTCAGCACGAGCTTGCGCTGGTCGTCGTTGCCCCAGTTTTTATGAAAATGTCCGCCCGTGAATCCGAAGCCGCGTCCGCCATCGGGCCGCTCGAAAGCCCACGCGGTCGTCTGCGGTTTCTTCGCGGCGACTTCCGCGCGCACGGCGGGATTGCCTTCGTGCGGGCCGTCCTTGCGGTTCATCGTACTGTCCGGCGCAATGGCCGAGAGGACGTGCATGAGCTTTCCCGCGCGCTCGTTGAAGCGCATGTGGAAATACCATTCGTCATTCGTCGAAAACGGCTTCACGCCATTGCTGATCGGATGCTTCGGCAGATCCTTGAAGTCTCCCTGCCAGTGCGGATTCACCGACCAATCCGCCTCGAAAAAGCCGCCCATCCAGTCGAGCGCCTGCGGCCCGCCTTTGTCCGCCGGAAACTCGACCGCGTAATGCAGGCACACCAAACCCGCGCCGCGTTTCATCTCCTTCTCCGTCTGCGCGAGATGATCGCCCGCGAGCAGGAAATGCCCGCCGCCGCCGTCGGCGTAAAAGAGGATCGTGTCCGCCTGCGAAAGCTCATCCGCATTCGGCCAGTCGGCGCTGAGATGCACTTTCGTGACCACGTTCGGCGCACCCTGCGCGAGACATTTCGCGAGCAGCTTCACGCCCGCATTGTGCTCGTGCTCGCCGGGTCCGTGCGACTGTTTTCCCGCGAGGAGAAGGATGCACGTTTTGCCATCGGGCGTCTTTGCGAGAGCGGACGCGCCGGATGCGATGGCTGTGGCGGTGAGGAGAATGCGGAGGGTGGATTGGAGCATGGGAATGGGCGGGGTTTTAGGGAAGTCGAGGACACGCGCGGAGGCGCGGCGAGTCAAGACTTCGACGGGGAAAAACTTAGCCGTTCGCGTCACGCGAAAACCGCGAGTCGAGTGCGCCGACTTCATCGCGCGCGTTTTCCAGAGTGGGCAGCATACCGTGTTTCCGGGCGATGGATTTTCCCCGAAACGCTTGACCGACACAGGCTCTCGCTGACACAGCTTGGTCCCATGAAAGCGCCGTCTCCCCAGTTTCATCTGCCAGCCTGCGCAGCGGCAAAAATTATTTGCGCAGTAGCCCTTGGTTTCCTCCTCGTGCTCTCTCCACCGGGCCGCGCCGCCGCCGCCGTCTCGCTGCCGAAAGGCCTTGGCGCGGAATTCATCCAGCCACCGCCGTTTGCCGCCACCTTCCGATTCGAGGTCGTCGATCTTGCCGACACCACGCCGGGACAGGATTTGTGGGAATACCGTTACACCGTGAGCAACCTCGCGCTCACCGCCGGGCAAGGTTTCACGATCTTTTTCGACTTCCATCTCTACACGCTGCTGCAAAATCCGCCGCCGTTCGTGAATGCCGATTTCGATCTGCTCGTGGTGCCGCCGGACCTCGCGCTGAACTCGAACGGCTTCTACGATGCCCAGGCATTGCGCAACGCTCCATCGCTCGCCGACCCGTTCAAGTTGCGTTTCGTCTGGCTCGGCAGTGTCGGCACGACGCCCGGCTCGCAGCCCTACACCGTGTACAACGCCGACTTCTCCGCGCAAAGCCAGGGCCAGACCGTCCCCGAGCCGACCACTGCATGGCTGCTGCTCAGCGCCAGTGTCCTCGCTTCCGCCTGCTGGAGGACACGCCATCGCACGCCTTTGGAACACGCTGACTCATCGGAGACTTTGGACTGCTCCGACTTGTCGGAGCTTTGCGGTGGCGCGGACTTGTCCGCCGTGGGCGGCCTTCGCGGTGCAGACGTCTTCCCCGCCGCCCGCCGCCGGAAACAAGTTTCCGCCTCCGCAAAGCGCAGACAAGTCGGAGCACTCCAAATCCTCTTCCTCTTAATCTTCTTGGATTCAAGTCCGAAGTGCAACACCTGGAAAAAAGCGTGTAAGAAAGAGGGGGTTTGTTTGGGGGGAACATGGTTTGGAGGGCGTGGTATGAGC
>JAYVRQ010000556.1:0-3982 GCA_043776145.1 Chthoniobacteraceae bacterium | reverse complement strand
CGCCCTCAGCACGGAGTCCTGATGACCGGTGAGCGTGGCGAGGAGACGCTCGGCAGCCACGTTCCAGACGCACGCCGTCCGGTCATAGGATGCCGTGATGATGCGCGCCCCATCGGGGCTGAACTGCGCATCCCATACCGCGCCCTGATGGCCGGAAAATGTGGCGATGGCTTTTCCATTCGCGACGTTCCAGACGATCGCGGTGGCATCGGAAGATGCGGTGACGATGCGCGCGCCGTCGGGGCTGAATTGTGCGGAGCGGACCGCGTCCTTGTGGCCTGTGAGGACGGCGAGGCATTTCCCCGAATCCGCGTCCCAAACACGCGCGGCAGACTCCTCGGAAACAGTGACGACGCGCGAGCCATCGGGGCTGAACCGCGCGCTGCTGACCGCGCGCTCGTGGCCGGTGAGCGTGGCTAGCAGCGTGCCTCCCGTGGCATCCCAGATCCGCGCCGTTCCATCGGCAGAGGCAGTCGCCACACGCGAACCGTCGGGGCTGAATTGAGCATGGCTCACGGCGCGTGTGTGTCCTGCCAGCGTTGCGATGATCGTCCCTGTGCCTGCGTCCCACACGCGCGCGGTGTTGTCGAATGAAGCGGTCACGACACGTGCGCCATCCGGGCTGAACTGCGCATTCCACACAGCACTCTTGTGCTCCAGAATGGAGACGGGCGAGTGAACGTCCGTCGAATTCAGCAGGGCAATCGCCTGCTCGGCAGCGAGCGTCGAGTCGGGCGCGTATTCACACGCGCGAGCGAGATGCGCGAGCGCGTCGCGATGCAGCCCGCGTTTGGCCAACTCGCGGGCGGCCGCGCGATCGGACTGCGCTGCGCCAGCGAGCAATGCGAGCGCACGCTCGTAGCGCACCTGGATGTCCGTTCCCGCGGGTGCGGCGGAAATATTCGGGTCGTCACTCATTCGTGTTGGTTCATCCGGCATCCCATTTTGTGAACATCGAAAAAACGCCGCTCTATTTTTTCTGCTTCCGGATGTCCGCCCTCACCTTTTCCAATTCGTCGCGGAAAATATCCGGCCAGCTCAACTGCTTCTCGGAAAGCTTGTCCGCCTTTCGGAGCGCTTCGAGGAGTTCGACCGCTGCGGCAAAGTTTTGCTCCGCCGCAAAAAGGTCATGCTGCTTCGCCTGCACCGTTGCGACATTCACGAGGCTCGTGCTGTAGGCCACCTGCCATTCCGCGTTCACCCTGTCTGGATCCGATGCGGCGAGCTTGCGGTGGATTTCCGCGGCACGGGAAAAATTCCGCGCAGCCTCGGCGAGGTTCCCCTGCTCCAGCCCGACGCTACCGGCCTTCGTGAGACTCACGCCGAGTTCCCGACTGATGTCCGTGCTGTCGGGGCTTTTTTGCACGAGCTGCTGAAATATCCGGATCGCCTGCGCGTAACTTTCGGCGGCACCCTTCATATCCCCCAGTGCGCGGCGAAACTCACCGCGACTGCTGTGACTCACCGCCAGCGTGTGCGCGTACTTTTCAGCACCCGGAAGCGCGGTGACACGCCCGAGGATTTTCTGCTCCTCCTCAAAGTGCGCTGCGGAGTTCGGACCATCACCCTGCTTCATCGCGAGGATGCCCATCATGTCGTGAATGACACTCAGACTGAGCAGCCATTGCGGATTGTCCCCGTCGGACTTCACCACTTCCTGCCCGATGCGCAGCGCCTCCCCGTAGCTTGCGGCAGCTCCATCGAAATTCGCCTCAGCCATCTGGACATCGCCAATTTTGCCCAGGCACACGCTCAACTGATGCTGCAACTCACGATCGCCGGAGTGGTCCGCGACCAGCTTCCTCGCGATTTCGAGCGCCTTTTCATAGCTCGCTGTGGCCGCCTTAAAATCACCGCTTTTCATCTGCGAATCGCCAGTCCCCATCGCATCTTCCACACGCCGCACGAGCTGCACGGCATCCTTCTCGTCGAGCTTCAGTTTCACATAGACGTCATCCACTCGCTTTTGCAGCTCCTGCAGCGTCGCGGCAGCGCCCTTTGCCGACATCTGCTTGTCCACATTTCTGACCTCGTCCACAAATTCGAGTGCCACACTGAGGCGCAAATCGGCGGTCTTCTTTGCCTCCGTGGCCTCCGCGGTTTTTTGCTCGGCGATCTTCGTCTGCCCCTCGGCAAACTGCCTCGCCGCCGTGGCTTCTTCCTCTCGCTGCTTGAGCACCTTCGCCTGCTTGGTGATCCGTTCCCTTCCCTCCTCCGCGAGTTGACGCTGCGCATCCGCGCTTGCCGCGGCATCGCGCGCATCCTTCGTCTTCACCGTCGCCAGCGCACCGCCTGCGACTGCTACCACCGTGAGAAAAGCCATCGCCGCAAATGCCAGACGACGACGACGCTTCATCGAGCGCTCGCGCTCCTCGGCATGCGTGAGCGAAGTCTCGATGTATTCACGCTCCGCAGGCGCGAGGTCGTCCTGTCTCGCAGAGAAAACGGTGCGCGCATCTTCGAGCGGCTTGCCCGGCGAGAGCAGGTAGTCGGCTGCGCGGGCATTCTCATTCCACGCCCGCACTCCTTCGCGGAGGCGCGCGCGGACACGGAGAAAATCACGGTTGCGCTCGATCCACTGCGATGCGCGCGGCCAGCAGCGAAGGATGGCCTCGTGCGAGAGCGTGAGGATCGGCTCGCCGGTGGACGCATCGCGATCGGTGAAGAAGAGGCGCTCCTTCACAAATGCCGCAATCAGTTTTGCGCGCTCCGGCGTGCCCGCCGCACTTGCAGTCGGCACCCGTGCGCGGGTCGCGCTGGCATCGGCATCTTCGCGAAGCGTCACCAGCGATGACATGACGCCATCCAGCACCGGCTGGACTCCGACAGGCAACGCGAGAAAGACCGCTTCCGCACGGTGACCGAGCGCCCCCTCGACGCCGCCAAGTTCGTGGTATTGCGCGAGCGTGAGTGTGCCGTCGGGCGTTCGGCGCTCGAAGAGTTCGCGCAGTGCGTATTCGAGCAGCGGCAGCGCCTCGGGATGCCGCGTCGCATCGTCGAGCAGCAGACGGTCGAGTGACACACCACTCGACGCGTCCCTTTCAAAACGCAGCCCCGCAAGACTTGCGGGCGCAGTGATGATGCGGCGCAAATCGTCCGCATCCGGCACGAGAAGATCGAACTGTCCCCGCGCGCCCTTCATCCCCATGAGCCGCGGGAGCGTCTGGCATTGATCGTAAAAATCGGATCGTACTGTGGCGACCACCCACACGGAGCCGGAACGGGCAAGCGCATCGAGCGCGACGCTGAAGACCTCTCGATCACCGGGACCAATCGCGCTGTGACTGAAGATTTCCTCAAGCTGATCGATCAGCAGAAAAAGCCGGACGCCTGAGCCGAGCGCATTCGGGAGCACGAGACGGCAGAAGAGCGCGGGATCGTCGCGCAGCAATGACGCGAGCGTATCGGGATTCGTCCCGCTCTCGCGCAATTCCGGCAGCGCGGAACACAGCGTGCGCGCGAGGCCGCCGCAGAGATCCTTTGCCGATGTGCCCGGGATGAAAATCGCCTGCCGCCACGCGCGCACGGTGTCATCCACATCATACTGCACCACCGCCGGCAGCACTCCCGCTCGCGCGAGCGAGGATTTGCCGCTGCCACTCGCGCCGACGATGAGCACAAAGGCGCACCCCGCAGCCGCCTGCTGCCGGAGCGCAAGCTGCACCGCGCAGATCTCATCCTCGCGGCCAAAAAAGATTCCCGCGTGCTGCGGCTCAAATGCCTCCAGTCCGCGAAATGGCGCGCCCATTTCCGAGACATCCCACGTGGCACCGCCACCATCGCCGAGCATCCCGTCGAGAATCTCGCGCAAATGCACGCGGAGGCGGTGAGCAAATTCGACTGGCTTCGTGAAAGTGTGGAAGGCCCGGATCTTCGATGCCCCTGTGGAATTCAGAAAGTTTTCAGCAATGAAATCCTCCGCGAGCCGCCGCTGCCGCAGCATGTCCTCCAGTTTCTCAAGCGGCTGGCCTTTCTGCCGCTC
>JAYVRQ010000555.1:0-14241 GCA_043776145.1 Chthoniobacteraceae bacterium | reverse complement strand
AGACGCCGAGTGTCGAAGGCATCGTCCCCGCCAGCGCGGCAAAGGGCAGCGCAACAAGCGAAACCCAGACGATGAGGCGCGTGCGGGGAACGATCATTTGCAATAACGCACTCGCAGTCCGTTTCTCGATTCCGCCCGATCGCGTGGCCGACGGTCGAACGAAGAGTTGTGAGTTTTGGCGAACCTTTTTAACGTGCCTCGCATGACTCCCGTCACCGCCCTCGCCGAACAGATCGCACGATATCGCCGCATGACCGGCGAGCAGCGCCTGGGCATCGCCCTCGACCTGCATGAACTGGCCTGCGACCTCGCCCGCGAAGGCATCCGCCGGCAGCATCCGCGCGCGGGAGCGGCGGAGGTCGAGCGGTTGCGGCGCGAGCGCCTGGCCCGCGCCCGCGCCGCATGAACGAGCGGCGAAGACATCGTGCCTGTGGGCACTGCGGAGGGGAGCGCGATAAGCGAAACAAAGAGGATGAGGCGGGTGCGCAGGACAATCATTGGGGAAAAATCCGAAATCCGAATATCGAAATCCGAAACAAATCCGAATGATTTGAAAATTGGGAAACGGCTGAGACGCTCATTCGGACTTTCGGAAGATAGCTCCGAAAATGTTCATCAATTCCTGAGATTCCATGAGGAGGCGTTCGCGTTCAGGCTCGGCGGCGGGTTTTCCATTTTCGGTATCGACGAGACGCAGCCACAGCCGACTTTCTTTCGCTTCCTTCCGGCAGATTTTAATGCGCATGACGAAGTCTTTCTTACTCAGCGCCTCGTTAGCTTCGATGTAGTTCGCTGCGACGGAACCGGAAGAACGGATCAACTGCCGGGCGTCTTCGGTATTTCCGAGAGTCCGCTCAAGCTGTTTCACAAATCGGCGCACGTCTTTCGCGAAGACAAACGTGCGCTCTTCGAGGTCGTAAGGTCTGTTTTCTCCGCTTTCTGACATTTCGAATTTGTTTCGGATTTCGATATTCGGATTTCGGATTTTTTAACGTGGCACGGCCACTTGCTCCAAAATCTTCCCGACGACTTCACCAATGTTCACGCCTTCGATTTCGTATTCAGGGCGCAGGACGAGGCGGTGGCCGATCACCGGTTCGGTGAGTTGTTTCACGTCGTCGGGCGTCACGAAATCGCGTCCGTTCAGCGCGGCGTTCGCGCGCGCGGCGAGGAGCAGGGCTTGGGTGGCGCGCGGGCCGGCACCGACGAGCACGCTTTCGGTGGTGCGCGTGGCGCGAATGACATCGACGACGTAGGCGACGAGTTCTTCGCGCACGGTGATCGTGTCCATCGCGGCGCGCAGCGCGGCGAGGTCTTCGGCGGAAATCACGGCCTGCACATGACCGGCGGCGAGCGATTGCTCGGGCGAATCCTGGCCGAGCATCCGGCGGGCAAGTTCGAGTTCGCCATCGCGATCCGGGACGCTCATCGGGATCTTCAACATGAAGCGATCTTTCTGCGCTTCGGGGAGCGGGTACGTCCCTTCGTACTCGATCGGATTTTGCGTGGCGAAGACGGTGAAGTTCGGCGACAGCGCGTGCGTCTCGCGGTCGATGGTGACGCGGCGCTCCTGCATCGCCTGCAGCAGCGCGGACTGCGTTTTCGCGGGGGCGCGATTGATTTCATCGGCGAGCAGGAACGTCGTGAAGACCGGGCCTTTGATGAGCGTGAACTCGTTCTTCTGCATGTTGAAAACGCTCGTGCCCGTGATGTCCGCGGGCATGAGATCGGGCGTGAACTGGATGCGGTTGAACTCGCACCCGAGCACGCGCGCGAGCGTCCGCACGAGCAGCGTTTTCGCCACGCCGGGCACGCCTTCGATGAGCGCGTGATGGCCGGTGAAAATGGCGATGAGCGCCTTATCGACGACATCATCCTGGCCGATGATGACCTTGCTGACTTCGGTGCGGGCGCGGGTGAGGACGTCTTTGATTTGGTCGGTGGCGATGTTCATTTTTTCTGGGAAAGGACTTGGCTGATCGTCTGGCAGGCGGCGACGGGATCGCGCTCGCTGGCGAGGACTTTTTCGAGATGTACGGCTTTCGGCGTGCGGCCTTCGGGGTCGAACGCTTTCTTCCATTCGGTGGCGCAGATGGCGAGCAATTCGGAGGGCTTCACCGCGCGGCGCAGCAGATTGATGAAGCCTTCCTCCGCGCTCTTGCCGCGCACGATGCCGGGGTCCGGCAGGCGCGACGCGGGCTCCGGGAGGAACGGTGCGGAGCTTTGCCAGATGAAGAGCGCGGCGGCGAGCAGTGCGCCCACGACGAGGCCGTGCAGACGGTATTTGCGAGCGAGCGTGGCGATGTTCGCCTCTTCGGTGACGCCGTGATGTTCCTCGTCGAAAACAATCTCGCGCGCGGGACCGGCGAGGTAGGCGAGCAGGCGCGGGGAGCGTTCGTTGCGGAGGGCTTCGTTGCTGAGAAAGTAGCTGTCGCTTGCGATGACGATCGAGCCGGAGCCAAACGCACGCTCTGCGACAAAGACGCGGCCATCCCGGGCGTAGAGCGTGTTCCAGCCGGGTTTCAGCTCGGCGAAATATGCCGCGCTGTGCCATGTGATTTCCGGCTCGAACCGGAGGCCGGGACCGGCGGGGCGGGCGCCCAGTGGATCGTCTTTGGTTTCGTTTTCGGCGAGGCGTTTGAATTTGAAACCGAGTCGCTCAGCGACGGCGGAAAACGCCAGCGTGTGTTCTTTTTCGGCTTCCTCCTTTTTCTTGTCCTTCTTTTTTTCTTCGTCCGACTTCTGGCCGTCGCCGCCTCCCGGTTTTTCATCGGCTTCCTTTTGATCGGCGGTGGGGGATTTGGATTCGTCGTTTCCTTCGAGGGGAACGGAGTCCTTTTTCCCGCCAGACCCGGCCGACTCATCGCCAGGCGAGACGGGCTCCTCGGGGGCGAACGCGAAGACGACGCGCGTGCCGCTGGCGACGAGACTTTGGAGTTCGCGGAACTCTTCCTCGCCCCATTTGGACTGCCGCTTTACGCCCGCGTAGATGAGCGTGACGGGCTTCGCGGGTTGCAGCCGGATGAGCGGGCGGAAGTTGCGGCGCACGTCGAAGCCGGGCAGTTCGCCGAGGGCGTCATAGAATGCTTTCGCGCCGCGCGGATCGGTGCGCAGCGTCGAGTAGGGCGGATACACGTCGCCGTGTTCGAGACGCAGCGCAAAGAGTTGCGCGATGCCATACACGAGGGCGGCGGCGAGCAGGAGCGCGAGGAGTGCGGTGAGGCCGGGGCGTTTCATAAGACGCGCGGCGGCGGATTCCGGGGAGCGCGCGCGTCCCGCGTGCTGGTTTTGGCGTCCCGCCAAAACGAACTTTCAAAACGCATCGCTCGTGAAAACGTGGACGAAATCCGATGATGGACGCGCAGGAAAGTTCGCGAAGGCGGGACGCCTTTGCCAGCACGCGAGACGCGCGCGCTCCCCGGAATCTGTGGCCGCGCTTTTTCTGTGCTCAGCATTCGCGAATCCTTTCCAAATTCCCGCTGAAGCGCGCGAAGGTGTCGGGCGTGACAGCGTGGCGGCCGTACCACGCGGACTCGAACGCGGTGAGATTTTCGCGGAAGGCGGCGAGCAGTTCCTCGCGCGTGCGGGCGCGACGGCGAAGTTCGAGGTCGTAGTCGCGATTGGATTTGTGGCGCGCGATGCGGAGGAGTTCGCGATGGCCGAGATGCGCGAGGCACGCGAGCCACATGGCGCGGAGCGCGAGCGCGAAGTCGCCGCGCGCGACGTGCTCGCGCGCGAGTTGCAGCCAGCCGTCCTCGGGGAGTTCGTCGGCGGCCACGTCGGCGGCGGTGAGATCGGGCATCGCGGGGATCGCCTCGGCGGCGACGACGGGCGCCCGCTTTTCGCGCAGCGCGCGCAGGATCGCCCAGGCGATGATGGCGAGGCTGAGCGCGAGCGCGCCCCACAGCGCGATGCGCGCGCCCGCGCCCCACGGTTTCGATGCGCCGTCGGGGTCGGATCTGTCTTTGAACCACCGCTCGAAGATCCATTTGAAAAGACGCTCCAATTTTTCCTTCAGCGCCTTTCCCCACTCGTTCAGCTTTTTCCCGACATCCTCGATCCACTGATCGAGCCAGCCTTTCTCCCTCGCGACTTTTTCACGCGGCATCCGCCAACTGTATTCGCGGCGTTCGAGCACGTCGGCGATGCGGCGGTCGAGTTCCGTCGCATCGACGGACGCGGGCTCGGCGGCGCGGGCGGGCGCGGACATTCCCGCGAAGGCGCACCAGCCCGCGAGCGCGAGCAGGAGCACGGGCCGGCTCACGCGCGAGAGTTGCACGGCGAGGTCGCGGCCCGAGCGGAGCGATTCGCCGTGGAAGCAGCGCAGCACATAGACCGTGCGCCACAGCGGATCGAGGCAGAGCATGGTGAGCGCGAAGGTGGCGGTGAAAAAGGTGGTGTTCACGAACGCCCACATGCTGCGTGTGAACATTGTTTCGATGCCGAAAAATGTCTTCAGCAGCGATGGCACGAATAGGAGGAGCACGACGAGATTCAGCCAGACGAAGAGGCCGAGAATCGAGAGTTCTCCAATGACGCGGTGCATCTGCCACGGCCAGAGCTTCGCTTGCGCGACGGCGCGGCGGAAGAGCGTGGGCGCGTCCGCATTGGTGGCGCGTCCATCGCCGAGCACGGTGATGTTTTGATAAAACGACGACACCCATCCGAACGGGATGCCGATGAGCAGCGCGATGAAGCGGATGGGCAGTCCCCATGTTTGCAGGCCCGCCTGCGCGAGCGTCATGCGCAGGATGCGCGCGGCGGTCCACGGCGCTTCGGCTTCATCGAGTACGAGCGCGCGCAGGCGGCTGGTGAAGACGGTCTGCCAGCATTTCATCCAGACGAAAAGGAGCGCGACACCGAGCGAGGCGGCGGTGAGATGCGCGTCGGCGTCAGCGCTGCGGCTCATGTCGGAAAGGAAATAAAGCAGGCCGAGCCAGAAGGGAATCGCGCCGATGAAATAGCTGAGGAGCGCGGAGGCGGGCGCGGTGCGGAGAAGGGCGATGGCCTCCTCGATGAGGGCGTCGGCGGGGCGTCCGGCGCGGTGGATCTGGCGGCGTTCGCTGGTCATTCCGAAGAATCGAAGAGTCCGTTTTGCCAAAGCGATTTGGCGTGAAACTCCGACGGCGTCGCCGCGAGCAGGCGCCCGATGAAGTAAAAGCACAGCCACGCGACGACGATGCCGGAAACCGCCGCAGCCCACGGACGCAGCGCGGCCAGCCGGAAGCGGTGCGCTTTCACCGCGGCAGGGCGCGAGATTTTCGCGAGGCACGAGGCGCAGATGACGCGCTCGTCGTGCTCGGTGATGCACTCGCGGCAGAAGTATTGCGCGCACTCGGGGCAGCGCGCGATGGCTTCGCGTTCGCCGTGATTCAGGCAGCGTTGCAGGGCGAGCGTGGCCATCACGTTTGCGGCGCGGATTGCACGGACTCGATGTGCGGGACGAGTCGCGCGAGGAGGCGCTGCGCACGGCGCAGGCGCGTGGGCGCGGCGAGGAGGCGCGAGCCCGCGGTGGTCTGGATGTAAAAGCGGCACGTCGGGCCGAGCAGGATGTTGATGAAAAGCGCGAGGAGGAGGATGAGCCCAAGGCCGGCGAACATCCCACTGAGCACGAAGCCCGTGATCTGGACATCGCCATCCACGATTTTGTTTTTGGTGACCCAGTAGAAGGCTCCACCGCTGGCGAGGCCCAGGGCCGCGAGGATGACGAGCGCCACGTTCCAGTAAAATCCCGTCTTCGTGCGCTGCGCGACGACGCTGCGGATGTCGCGGAGAAAGTAGCGGTGGTACCGCTCGGCGAAGAGCGTCGAGTTCACCTCGAGCACATGATCCTCCGCGAGCCAGAGCCGCGCGCGACCGACCCAGCCGACGCCGGGGCCGGGGAGTTTCGCGTAGTGAATCGGCGGCTCGTTCATCGGTTCCGCAGGGTGAAAAAGAAGATGACGATCGTGAGCCAGATCGCGATTTGCAGCACGCCGCCAACGATGCCGACGATGCTCGCCCAGCGGCGGCGTCCGCGCGGGAGACTGCCCGGACGTTTCCACCCAAAGAGCGCGAGAAAGATCGCCGCCGCGCCGGAGATGACGATGAACGGCCACATGAAAACGCCGAGCAGCAGCGGCATGAGTCCGGTGAAAAGCGCGGCGTCGGCCCAGATGAAACGCCACGGAATCAGCTCCGGCAGCTTCTCCCCGGCGAGCCCGCTGCTGAGGCACGAGGGGCAGATGCGGCGCGCGCCGATGGTGAATTCGCAGACCGAACAGATGAAGCGCCCGCATCGCTCGCAGCTCAGCGCCGCGCGATTTTCGGGATGAAAAAAGCACACGGCCTCGCCTTCGCCCGCCGGTTGCGCGCGCCCGGCGATGTCGGCTTCGCTTTTCCAAAACGCGGGAAACGTCGCGCCAAGCAGTTCGCTCCGGCACTGCGGACAGGCGGTGCCGCGACCGCTGCCGAGCGCATCGGGCGCGAGCGCGGCGCCGCATTGCGGGCACGCGAGGGCGGGGATCGAGGCGGTGGCGGCGGACATGCGTTTTGGGTTTTACTCGCTGGCGAGGTTCATCTTCACTGCGGACATCGCGCCGCGCGGCGGAAAATAAAAGACCCAAAACCACAGAACAAGGAACAACATGAATTGGTATTACGAAAAAGCCGGACAACGCATGGGCCCCGTGGCCGAGAGTGAACTCGATCGCCTCCTCGCGAGCGGAGAGATTGATGCGACCACGCTCATCTGGAGCGAGGGTATGGCGAATTGGACGCCTCTCGCGCAGGCGCGTCCGGCCTCCGCGGGGCAGGTGGCCGCGCCGGGCGAAGCACCGCCGCCGGGCTGGGTGCGCTGCACGGCAACGGGGAAATACTTTCCGCCATCGGAGATCGTATACATCGAGGGCAAACCCTACTCGGCGGCGGCGAAACCGGCGGTGTTGCAAGGCGTGATGCAGAGCGGCGTGATGCCGACGGGGCTGGAGGCGGATCGCACCGGACCTGCCTGGGAGCAGCGCGCGCAGCTCGGCCTCGTGAAGGCGGGATGGGAAACGATCAAAGCCGTGCTGACGAAACCGAGCGAAACTTTCGCGACGATGAAGCGCGACGGCGGGATCGGCGGGGTGCTGCTTTATCCGGTGATCTTCGGGTCGATCGGCGGCATCGCGGGAATCGTCTATCAGCTCCTCGCGAGGATGGCGATGTCGTCCGCGCTTCCGCAACAGAGTGCGCAAACGCCGGGCTTCAACCCAGCGGCGATGATGGCGATGTCCACCGGGATGCTCGTGGGTTTTGCCATCTTCATGCCGGTCCTCATCGCGTTGGGCTCCTTCGTCGGTGCGGGAATACTGCATTTGTCGCTGATGATCTGCGGCGGCGCGAAGCAGCCGTTTGAGACGACGTTTCGCACTTATTGTTATGTCCACGGTTCGGCGGGCGTGTTGCAAATCGTGCCGGCCTGCGGCGCGATGGTGGCTTGGATTTGGGCGCTGGTTTGCCTGTGCATCGGGTTGTGGAAGACGCACGAGATCGGCGTGGGGAAAGCGATACTCGCGGTATTTTTGCCAACGATCGTCTGCTGCGGCGGGTTGTTTCTGGTCATAAGTGCGATCATCGGTGCGGTGATGGCCGCGCAGGGCGCGGGACATTAGAAAATCATGTGGCGCCGCCTGCGGGCCGGTGAAGTCGATCACGAGGCGTTGTGGCTCGGCGTGTCGCTCGCCGCGCTCGCGGTCGCGTGGCTTTGGGTGCGGCTCGGGCTGCCAAGTCCGGCGTGCCCTTTCCACGAACTGACCGGCTGGGCGTGCCCTGGCTGCGGGGCGACGCGCTGCGTGCGCCACCTTTTTCGCGGAGCGTTCGCCGCCGCGTTTCTGGTGAATCCGCTCGTCTTCACCGCGCTCGCGGGGACCGCGCTGTTTGATCTTTACGCCGCGACCGTGCTCGCGCTGCGGCTGCCGCGCTGGCGGTGGGATCGTGTGCCAGTCTGGTTTCGCGCGGGATGCGCCGGGATTTTGCTGGTGAACTGGCTCTGGCTCCTGCGCACCGGAGTGTGAAGGCGGCTTGACTCATTGCTGGACTCACGCTTGTCCATCAAGAAAAAAACACTTGCCCCATCACTGGACCCACGCTTGACTCAACGCCATGTCCTTCGCGCCGCCATTCACCATCACCCCGCGCCTTCTCCGCGATCTGGAGGCGATCGCCGAGGCGCGCACGAAAATCGCGTCGGCGACGATCCAGCTCACTTGGGTGCCGCAGCTTCAGAAGGACAGCCGCCAGCGCGGCGCGCACGCCTCCACGGCGATCGAGGGCAATCCGCTCACGCTCGCGGAAGTCCGCGCGCTCGAGGCCGGCACGCCGCTGCCCGCGCGCACCGAACGTTCCCGCCGCGAGGTGCTGAACTACTTCGCCAGCCTGCGCTGGATGGAGAAGCGCGCCACGGCGAAGAAGCCCGTGACGCACGACGACCTCTTTCGCCTCCACGCGCTGCTCGCCACGGGCGTGATGGATCAGGGCGAGGCTGGCCGTTACCGCGCGATCCGCGTGCGCGTGGGCCGGCATCTGCCGCCCGCGCCGGAGATGGTCTCGGGCCTGATGCGCGAGCTGCTCGACTGGTGGAACAAGAAGAGCGCCGAGTGGCCCGCGCCGCTCAGCTCCGCGATTCTGCACTATCAGTTCGAGGAGATTCATCCCTTCGCCGATGGCAACGGACGCGCGGGGCGGATGCTCGCGCTCTGGGAGCTGTACCGGCGCGGCTTCGACACGCATCACATCTTCGCGGTGGATGAATTCTACTGGGAGGATCGCCCGCGTTATTACGCGAGTCTCGATGCCGTGCGGCGCGAAGGCGGCGAACTGACCGCGTGGCTCGAATACACGACCGAAGGGCTGCGCCAGACGCTCGATCGCGCGTGGCTGCGCGTGCAGCAACTCGTGGCGAAATCCGGCAATAAAAAGACCGTGCTGCGACCGAAGCAGGAGCAATTGCTGCATCTGCTGCGGGAGCGGCACGGTCTGAGCCCGAACGAACTGTGGGCCGCGCTCAGCGTGACGAAACAGGGCGCGGCGCACATCCTCGCCCCGCTCTTAAAAGCGAAGCTCGTCAAAAGGATCGGCACGCAAAAATCCGGCCGCTACATCCTCGGCTGACTGCGGCGCGCGCTTGGGCGTCACGGCAGAAAAAGTGGCATCACAGGTTTGGGCCTCCTTTTTTCATGTTCTACCCGGCGCAGTTTTTCCTCGGTCTGCGTCGCGCGGAAAAGATTTGCCGCCAGCTCCGTGCTGCCCATGTGGTCGAGGCGGTGGCGCATTGACGCCATCACGGCATCCATCCATTCTCCGGCAAATGGCTAAATCTCCCTGGCTCCTTGGTTTTGGTATGGTGATTTGCGCGCTCATGGCTGGCTTTTTTCTGGGGCAAAACTCCAGCGATCGGCCGGCCGGTTCGTCCGTCCCCATGCGACTGGAGCAAGGCACTTCCTCGCCATCCGCGAACGCGAACGCGCAGCCAGCGGGAGCGGATCGGGAGACTAACTTGGTGTCTTCGGACCCGCGCAATGCTTCCATCGACGGTGCCATTGACCGCGTCATCAAATCGCCGAACGATCAGCGGAGTTATCGGAATCTTCTGCTGGCCGCGGGACGGCTGGAATTGGCGGACATTCCCGCCGTCCTGGCTCGCGCGAAAAGCCTGGCCGGCGCGAATCGGAATTCTGAAGTGATGTCGGTAATCGTCGCGCGATGGGCAGAACTCGATCCGCAAGCCGCCACGCAATACACGCTGACGCTGCCGGCACGCGGGACGGGTAGTTATCTGCTGGTCGCCACGGCTGGCGAATGGGCCAGGACGCAGCCCGACAAGGCGATGGCGTGGGCGCTCGCGCAACCGCCCACCACGCAAAAGCGCAGCCTGATCGAAGGGATTGCCGGGGGGCTCGCGGAGACCGATCCCGAGGGCGCGCTTCGTTTCCTCAGCAACAACTTGAGTGAATGGAAGGGAAGCGGAGCCATCACGCGGATTTTTTCCACCTGGGCCGAGCGCGATGGAGCGGGCGCGGCGCAACGGGCGCTGGCGCTGCCGATCAATCCCAATCGCAACAACGCGCTGAACGCGGCGATTTCCGGCTGGGCCGAGCGCGAGCCCGCGAATGCCTTCGCCTTCGCCAGCCAGTTGCCGGAGTCCGCGAGCAAACTGAGCGCCGTGATGTCGGCCCTGCAAATGTGGGCTGGCCTTGATCCCGACGCGGCTGGCGCGCAGGCGCTCACGATGCCGGAGGGTCAGATTCGGGATCGTTTGCTGAACCAGGTCGTGCAGCAATTGGCGGAGCGCGAGCCGGCGAGCGCGATGCGTTTTATCGGGCAGATGCCCGCCGGCGACAGTCGCGACCAGGCGCTGAGCAACGTGGTGCAGCAACTCGCGGAGACCGATCCGAAAAGCGCCGCCAGTTACCTGAACAGCTTCGCGCAGGGCGCGGCCCGCACCCAGGCCGCGAACGGGATTGCCCGCACTTGGGCGCGGGTAGATGCGCCCGCCGCGCTCGCGTGGGCCCAGACCCTGACCTCGGCGGAGGAAAGGGGCGCGGCGTTCAGCGAAGTTTTTGGCGAAATGAGCCGCGCCAATCCCCAGCAGGCGGCGGCGATGGCGCTGAGCCAGTTGACGGGCGACGCGCAACTGACGGCGACGGGCACGATCGCGCGCCGCTGGGTGCGGATGGATCCAGCGTCGGCCACGACCTGGGCGGCAAGCCTGCCGGCGGGCGATGTGCGCGACGGTGCCTACCGGAATTTGCTGGGTAGCTGGGCGGAGCAGGATCTCGTGCAGGCCGGCACTTTCCTAAACAACCTGGGAGCTGGCCCGACGCGCGACTCGGCGGTCCTCGGCTATATCGCAAGGGCCGCCTCGACCGACCCGGAAGGCGCCGCGGTCTGGGCAGCGAGTGTCGGAGAACCGGCCAAACGCGAAGCCGCCATCACCCAAGTGGTGGAGCGATGGAGGATGCAGAGCCCGGCGGAAGCGGAGGCCTGGCTGGCGCAGACCCCGGCGCTGAGTGCGGAGGCGAAGGCTAAAATCCTGGAGCGCAACAATCAGATTTCCACCCAGGTAATTCGCACCTTCTCCGAGTAATGGCTACCCAGCGTTACCTAACTCCCATTGCCTTGCTGATTGCCTCATCAGGCATCGCTTTGGCTGCGAGCGTTGAGAAAAAAAAGAGGACGGATGTTAGCGCGGAATTTTTCCAGAACGCGAAGGTGCGCGTCTTCGACTTCAAAGTTCCCGAGGCTGAACTGGCACAATTAGTTCAGTCTTCGCGGACCTATGTTTCCGCCCAAATCACCGAAGGCGATCATGTGCTGGACAAGGTGGGGATTCGGCTGAAAGGCATGGGTAGCTTCCGCCCCGTCGATGAAAAGCCGAGCTTCACGGTGAAGTTCGACGAGTTCGTGGAGAACCAGACTTACCGGGGACTGAAGAAGGTCATGTTCAACAACTCGTCGCAGGATTTGACCTGCCTTGCGGAGTTGCTCGCCACGCAGTTGTTCGACGACGCGGGAGTGCCTGCGGCGCGGGTCACCCATGCCCGCGTGCGCCTCAATGACCGCGACCTCGGGCTCTATGTCGTCATCGAGGCCATGAACAAAGACTTTCTCAAACGCCATTTCGGGAGTGGCAAAGGCAATCTCTACGAAGGCTACCTTCAAGACGTGGATGAAAATCTGGAACAGGATAACGGCGACGATGAAAGCCGCGCCGATTTGCAGGCGCTCCACGCAGCCTGCGCCATCACGGACCCATCGAAGCGATGGCAGAGCCTGAATAAAGTCCTCGATGTTGATCGCTTCCTGTCGTTCATCGCGATGGAACTGCTCACGACCCATTGGGATGGTTACGCCATTCACTTCAATAACTACCGTCTCTATCACGACCCGAAGACGGACAAGATGGTCTTCATCACGCATGGGCTCGACTGGGCATTTCGGCGTCCCAATGTTTTAATCGAGCCTCCCCTGAAAAGCGTCGTCGCGCGCGCAGTGCTGACCACGCCGCAGGGTAAGAAACTCTATCTCGAGCGGATGCGCGCGTTGTCCGCAAAGGTGTTCAAGGTGCCGGTCATTCTCGATCGCATGGATCAGGCGCTCGGAAAGATTCGCGACGCGGGCTTGCCGCCCGCCGACCTGGCGATGCTGGAGCGGCGCGCGGCGGTCATGCGCGAACGCATCCAACTGCGCGCGACGCGCGTGGACGAGCAACTGCGGGGCATCCCGCCGGACTCCCTGAAATTCAACAAGGAAGGCTTTGCTTCTCCGACCGCCTGGCGGGAAGAACCCGATCGCGGCGACGCCACCGTCGATCGCGCAAAATATCTCGGGAAGACCACCCTCCACATCGAGGCGCGCCCAGGGCGAACACGCGCCTCCTGGCGTGCGCAGCTTTGCATGTTGCCCGGCTGGTACCACTTTGAAGGAATGGCCTGCACGAACCTGCTGAGCGGCGGCTCGGCCCGCCTGCGCATTTCCGGCGAGACCCGCACGACCGGCATTTCCGGCGTGGCTGAGTGGCGGCCTCTTTCGCACGATTTTCAAGTGCCAGAGGGGAGCCTGGACGTGGAACTCGTGTGCGAGTTGAACGCGATTCAGGGCGGCGACGTTTGGTTCGATCTCGACTCGCTGCGGGTGAAACGAATCGCCGCGCCGCAAGTGCGAACGATCATCCGATAACCCCTGTGCGCGGCTCAGACATATCACCCGCACCACACCGCATCTGGGCGGAGATCAGCCCCGCGGCATTGCGGCACAACGTCGCCGTCGTCCGCGCGCTGGCGGGCGAACGCGTACGCATCATGGCGGTGGTGAAGGCGAACGCGTACGGGCACGGCGTCGGGATCGTCGTGCCGGCGCTCGCGGAATGCGTGGAAATGTTTGGCGTGGCGAATGTGACGGAGGCGCGCGAGGTGCGCTCGCTCGCGGCGGATCATCCGGTTTTCATCCTCGGACCCGCGCTCCCGGAGGAGCGCACCGAAATCGCCGCGCGGCGATTCATCCCGCTCGTGTCCGACCTTGACGAAGCGCGCGACTACGCCGCGCTGAAGGGGGGCGAGCCGCTCGACATTCACCTGAAGCTCGACACCGGCATGGGCCGCATCGGCATCTGGCAGGAGGAGGCATTGGAAACGGTGCGCGCGATTCGCGGCCTCGAAGGCGTCCGCATCGCCGGGCTCGCCTCGCATCTGCCGGTCGCGGATGACGACGAGGCATTCACGCGCGAGCAACTGGAACGCTTCGAGAAACTCGTCGCGCAACTCCGCGCCGACGGGCTCGCGTCGCCCGTCGTCCATGTCGCGAACAGCGCGGGCATCATCGGCTTCCCCGCGCACGCGGGCGACATGGTGCGGCCCGGCCTCATGCTCTACGGCAGCGCGCCGGTGCCAGCGTTCCAGCCGGAGCTTCGCGCGGCGATGACTTGGAAAACGCGCGTCCTGCTCGTGCGCGAAGTCGGCGAAGGCCGCGGCGTGAGCTACGGGCGCACCTTCATCGCGGATCGCCCGATGCGCACCGCCACGCTCGCGGTGGGATACGCGGACGGCTACCCGCGCCACCTTTCCAATCAGGGCGCCGAAGTGCTCATCGGCGGCAAACGCTGCGCCGTGCTGGGCCGCGTGACGATGGATCAAATCGTCGTGGACGTGACCGCGCTCGAAACGGTGGAACCCGGCGAGGAAGCCGTGCTGATCGGCGCGCAGGGAGACGGGGAAATCCTCGCATCCGAACTCGCCGAAAAGGCGGGAACGATCGCGTGGGAAATCTTCACCGGAATCGGTCCGCGGGCCGTGCGCGGGAGTGATTCTACGGCTTCCGCACTTCCAGCCGGATGAACCGCCGCGCCGCCGCATCCATCGGCACATTGTCGCGGGCTCGCAGTAGCGCGGGTGTGCTCTCGATCGTCGTCACATGCGCGGCGTCGGAAAACCACGTCGTCAATTCGCCGGAGACAGCCACGCGGAATTGCAGCCCGGTTGCCGCTGGGTTGCGGGTCGCGGTGAGCGTGAGGTAGCCGTTTTCGTCCACGACGATTTCGATGCCATTGGGTGAATTGCGATGCGGATCGAGCCCGAGTGCAAACTCCATCAAATTGCCAATCCCATCGCCGTCAAGATCCGCCGACCCGTCCGCCGCCGCATCCGCATTGAGAGCGTGATCGAGTTCCCACCCATCCGGAATGCCGTCACCGTCGCTATCCGCATTCATGTTCGCCGAGTAAGC
>JAYVRQ010000554.1:0-3993 GCA_043776145.1 Chthoniobacteraceae bacterium | reverse complement strand
GGCGAGGATTACGTCGGCTTTCACACGATGATGGCGCTCGCGCCCGGCTTTCACATGGCGCAGGAACTTCCGACGGAGCAGCAGCCGCTGCCGGTGCTGAAAGTTTTGTATCGCAACACGAATCGCATTCAGGAATCCGGCGGTGGAAAGACGGAGGTGCTGCATCCCGTCGCGACGCAGCAGCCGATTCCGGCAAACCGCGGCGAGTGGTTGCGCGAGGCCGTTCACAGCAAGGATGCGGCGCGCGCGGAAGAGGCGTTTGCCACGGTCGCGACCTCGCCGGAGGACGCATTCGACGCGCTGCTGCACGCGGTCGAGGACGACACCGAAGTGCATCGTGTCGTCCTGCCGTACCGCGCGTGGGATCTCCTCGGAATCATCGGAAACGAAAACGCGACGACGCTGCTGCGACAGTCGGTGCGCTATTGCGTGAAGGCGGAAAACTGGTCGCGCCGCGAAGGCACCGACCAGCCGCAATCGCTGCTCCCGCGCTTGCTCGAAGAGCACAAGCTGCTCGGCGCGACGCCCGGCACGCGCGCGGCGGACGATGCGTGGGTGGAAAAGTTGAGCGACACGATTTTCCGCGCCACTCCCTCGCAGGCCGCCGCCGCCGCCGCCGCCGCGCTCGCGGAGGGTTTCGCGCCCGATGCCATCGGCGAGGCGATCTCGCTCGCGGCGAACCAGCTCATCCTGCGCGATCATGGCCGCCCGCCGAACTCGGAAGTCGCCGGCAAACCGATCGGCAGCGTGCATGGCGACTCGATCGGCGTCCATGCGTGCGACTCGGCGGGTGCGTGGCGCAATCTCGCCCGCGTCGCGCGGCCCCGGAACACGTTCGCGTGCCTCATCCTCGGCGCTTACCAGGCCGCGCTCGACCGCAGCAATCGCGGCGGGGATTTCCTGAACTGGGAACCGCTGCCATTCAAACAACACATCGAAAGCGCCAGGGCCGCGGACCCCGCTGGCCTGCTCGCCGAACTCGACGAAGCGATCCGCGGCAATCTGCAAGCGCGCGCCAGCGGCATCGTGCAGCGGTACGGCCAGCTCGGGCACGAGCCGCGCGCTGCGTTCGACCTGCTGCGCCGCTACGCCATCAGCGAGGACGGCGCGCTGCACGCGGAGAAATTCTTCCGCACCTGCACCGAGGAATTCGCCGCCACGCGCCCCGCCTTCCGCTGGCGTCAGCTCTGCGCCCTCGCCCGCGTGACCGCCAGCGAATACGGGCGTCCCGCCGCGGGAGTCGCGGAGGCGAAAGAGTTGCTGAAAGTGTGACGCGGCATGGAGCTGAACCTGTATCGAGTCAATCGACGAAGTTTGGGACAAGCCTCCGCGTCTTCCGATGAGTGGCTAATCAAATAGTGCTCAAGCGCCATGACGACCGCGTGGTTAGCCACGTTGGGGTCATTGAAATTAAGCGTAGTAGAAGATCCTGCGGCCCAACGGCCCCAAGTTAGGCGCTGCGGGTGTTGGGTTACATGGTGAACACATACACGAAAATCTTGCCGCTGTCGGGGGCGATGCCAACCCATCCATTGCTTCTTCCGGTTAGGGACGTGGGGTCATAGAACTTAAGGCGGAGAAAGTCGTCGTGAGTGAGCCACCACGGGAACGGCTGCTTCGGTGTGAAATACTTGGGAGGCGTGTTCGGCGGCTGAATCGGAGCCAGGGCTGAGTGCCAGGCGGCAAGGTCGGTCGGGGCAACGGTGAGCGCGTAGAATGAGGTGAAATCCGATGGACCAAGCTGACCGTCTCCAACTTGCTGCTCAAGAAAGTGGGCGTCGAGAAGTGCGCCCGGCAGCGGCGCGTGTTTGCTGATGAGTTGAGACACCGCTGCGATACGCTCCGGCTGCGTGCCGCAAATCTCGCGGGATGACTCCGCAGGCCGTTTGGGTGAGCAAGCAGTTATCGAAAGGAGAAGTGGTAACGCGAGCGTCTTCATAGTGAGCAGTCATTGGAGAAATCCGTGTGCGTCGTGCGCCTCGACAACGCGAATGTCATAAGAAGCGTAGTCGGTGGGATTGAATTCTCTGGGCTGGGAAACCTTGAATGCACAGTTGCCTTTGGCTGGGAGGAACAAATCGTCACTCCACTGCTTTGACTGTTTTGTATCGATAAGTTTGTGAGACTTGTCGAAAAACTGGACTTCGAGCGTGATGGTCTTCCATGCGACGTTGCTTTCGTTCTGAATAGTTCCGACGACGGCTACGGTCGGGCCTGCGCGCAGTTCGCCAAGCTGCAATTCGGAGTGTGTAATGTGAACCTGTGAACGGTGGGAATCGAAGCGCTCACCCCGGTCGAGCACTCGCGCCAGGAAGTAACCTCCAATAGCGAAAACAAGAATCATGGGGCTGACCGCGATGAGCGGATGATTGGCGATAAGAACCCACTTGTTCAGGTAGTGCTGGCAATGTGGGCACTTACGCGCCGCCGGGCGAACCGTCTCGCAGCACAGTGGGCAGGTCTTCGATTCGGCTTCGTTCATGGGATGCGGGTAGCAACGGCTAACTTGTTAATATGCGACTGGCGGAAAAAAGGTGATCGCATATGGGCATGAGTGTAAGTGATTGGGAAGTGGCGGACAAGATTATAGGGGGTGATTATCGACGGGGAATTTCGTCCCTCTTTGACAGGTTCCATATGCCGCGCCTGTGGTAATGAATGTTCAACTTTCAAAGATCACCGCTGTCCGCTGAGCCTGCACTACTTCGGAATCCCGACCAAGTTTCGGGGATGTGATTTCAAAGTTCGAACTTCGTTTGATATTTTTCGAAGCCGGGTACCTCGCCTGCTATTTCATCTCATGCCCAGGCTTCCAAGGCTCAGGGTCAACTCAACCTAAAGAAGATCTTAATTTGAAAATCACAATGAAATACCTCAAAGTCCTCGCGCTCGCAGCTTCCGTCTGCGCCACCACGGCCGTCTTCGGCCAAAACCTCATCGTCAACGGCAGCTTCGAGGCCGATGGCCAAACCGGCTCGCTCGTGGGCGTCTCGCCGGATACCACGACCGTCTCGAACTGGACTTTGCAAACCAGTTCTTCCTCCACCGCTTTTGTTGTCTTCGCGGCTCCGGGCGTCAATGAACCGAACCCCGCGGATGGCTCCTTCCTTTTGAATATCGGCGGATTTGGCACCACCAAGGGAGTCGGCCTTCTTTGGCAGGATTTCACCACGATCCCGGGTGCGACTTACGACGTGAACTTCTTTTTCGGTCGCAACAACAATGACCCGGCAGCCACCGACATCGTGAGCGCGCGCGGGTCGGCTTTCGACATTGTCAGCGGCTCGCCCTCGGGCGGCGCGCTCAGCTTCATCGACTCCGGCAACGCGCCGGTCACCGGCTCGGTCGGCAATCTCACTCAAGTCGGCTTTCAATTTACCGCTGCCGGCAATACGTCCCGCCTCCTGCTCCAGGACACCTCCGTCAGTTCGGGCTTCAGTCTGAATCTCGATGGTGTGTCCGTGACAACGCTGGCGGCACCCGTCCCGGAGCCATCGTCCGCGCTTCTCGCCTTCACCTCGGGAACGATGTTCCTCGTGCGCCGGCGTCGCGCTTTGGTTTAAGCCAACATTTCAATCGTCCTAAAAACCACTTCCCCGGCTTCGATCCGGGGAGGTGGTTTTTTTGCGTCCTGGTTGGAATTGGAAAAGTAGTCTGCGACCTCAGCCAGCACACGCCTCCCTGCGTCCGCGAGATTTCGCTGACTAAAGTCGCGGACTACTTTTGACTTCTCTCTTTTCGCTTCCGCCTGCTCACTCCGCGCATGTCTTCTCTCGGCCAGCTTCTCATGTCCGGCGTCCCCGGCACTGCACTCGATTCCGAAACCGCCGCAACTTTTCGCCGCGTGCAGCCGGGGGCGTTCATCCTTTTCGGGCGGAATATCCAGACGCCATCGCAATTGCGGAAGCTCATCGACGACCTGCGCGCGATCAGCGATGTGGAACCGATCATCACGATCGACCAGGAAGGCGGGCGCGTCTCGCGGTTGAAGCT
>JAYVRQ010000553.1:0-14262 GCA_043776145.1 Chthoniobacteraceae bacterium | reverse complement strand
GTTTTCAGAAAGAACGAGGACAGGAGGGTGATTCGCAGCTGTGTTCATGGACGTGATGGGAGTTGAAGGGTGGGTTCCGCAGTGAGACTGCGTGCGTTTCTGCCGCGAAGAAATCCACGGTTTTGACATTACGATGTCAATACAAAGTTTGGATATTCAACAACCCGGTCCCAAGCGGGGCTTGAGACGGTGGTGCGAAAGGCGGAGGGCTATGGCGCGAGCAGCCGGTTGATCGTCGCCGCCGCGTATGCCGCGCCGAAACCGTTGTCGATGTTCACGACGGTGACGCCGCTCCCGCACGAATTCAGCATCCCGAGCAGCGCCGCGAGGCCGCCGAAGCTCGCGCCGTAGCCGATGCTGGTGGGGACGGCGATGACGGGTTTGCTGACGAGCCCGGCAACGGCGCTGGGGAGCGCGCCTTCCATGCCGGCCACGACGATGAGGACGTTGCAGGCTTCGAGCCGTTCGCGTTCCGCCAAAAGCCGGTGGATGCCCGCGACGCCGACGTCGGTGATGCGTTCGACGCGCTGGCCGAAGATTTCGAGCGTGACGGCGGCTTCGTCGGCGACGGGCAAATCCGACGTGCCCGCGCAGAGGACGCCGATGGTGCCGGGGCTTTTGGGAAAAGGTTCGCGCTCGATGGTAATGCAGCGCGCGCGCTCGTGCCAGCGGGCGTCGGGGAATTCGCCGCGCAGGGCGTGAAACTGTTCTTCGCTGGCGCGGCTGACGAGCAGGACGGAATCGTGCGCGAGGATGACGCGCCCGATGGCGAGCACATCCGCGGGCGTTTTCCCCGCGCCGAAAATCACCTCGGGAAAACCGCACCGCCGCCGCCGGTCGGTATCGACGCGCGCGTTTCCGAGATCGAGGAAGCCGTCAGCCACGCGCAGTGCTCAACTCATCGGCGGCGTCTCGAAAGACAGCCGCATCGGGATCATCTTCGACGGCGTGAAGCCGAAGCCCGCGAAGAAGCCCTGGCTGCGCTCGTTCAGGCGCGCGGTGAGCAGGGTGATGCGGAGGAAGTCCTTCTTTTTCGCGTAGTCGATGACGTGCTGGAGGAGCCGCCGCCCGTGCCCCTGGCCGCGGTAGTCGCGGTGCATGATGACGTCTTCGAGCAGGATGACGCCGCCGCCTTCCGCCGTGCTGATGGTGAAGAGGAGGTTAATCATGCCGAAGATCATGCCGTTCTGCCGGAGGACGAAGATGCGCCCGCGGCTCGGCTGTTCGAGGATGAGCCGCAGCCCGCGCATTTGTTTGGCGCGGTCGGGCTTGAAGTCGCCTTCCATCGTGAACAACTCGAACAGCAGGTCGGTGAGCTGCGGAAGGTCTTCCAGCGTGGCTTGCTCAATGTGCGGTTCGTCCATGAAGTGGGGTTTGTCGCAGAAATCGCGACTGGTGAAAAGGAATAGCGTGCGGGGTGTGAAAATGGGGGCAGTTGGCGCGGGTGCGTTGACACTCCGGGATGCCGCCGGGATAGTCGCAGCCTGTGTTCCGGCCAACGATCGCGGCGCTGACCGCCGTCTTTTTTCTCACGTCCGCCCGCGCGGCGGATGAAGTGTCCGCCGCCGCGAGGCCGCAGACTTCCACGATCTGGTTTGCGCAGAGTGCGGAGGCGGTGGAGCAGTTTCAGGAAAACGCGGCGGTCACGCGCCGGATGGTGGATCGGCTGGTGATGGATGTGACGGGGCAGGGGAGCGTGGCGGGGGCGTGGCGCTCGCTCGTGTCGCCGCAGGATCGCGTGGGGATCAAGGTCGCGACGGCGGGCGCGCCGTATTGCGTGTCGCATCCGGGCGTGGTCGAGGCGATCGTCGCGGGGCTGGAGCAGGCGGGGGTGCCGCGGAAGAAAATCATCGTGTGGGATCGCGATGCGGAGAATTTGCGGAGCGCGGGATTCGACGGGCGCGGCGGCTACGCGGTGCGCGCGGTCGATCCGCCGCGCGGGTACGATCGCGAGGCGGCGTTCACCGCGCAGGTGCTCGGGAAGCTCATTTGGGGCGATCTGCTTTTTCGCGAAAAAGTGCGCCGCACGGATGGGAAGCGCGCGAGCGAGGCGGATCAGCTCAGTTCGCAGAGCCACTTCGCGACGATCCTCACGCGCGAGGTCACGAAGGTCATCAACGTCCCCGTGCTCAGCGAGGAGGCGGGGTGCGGCGTGGCGGGCGCGCTTTACAACATGACGGTGCCGAACGTGGACAACTGGCGGCGCTTCCTGCAACTCGACGCCACGAACACGGAATCCATCGCGTCGCTTTACGCCGACGCGCACATCGCGCCAAAGGTGGTGCTGCACATCATGGATGCACTCGTCGCGCAGTACGCGGGCGGGCCGGGCTTTCAGCCGAACTACGCTTTTTCGCACGGGACGATTTACGCGAGCCGCGATCCGGTGGCGCTCGATGCCGTCGGTCTGCGCAGGCTCGAAGAATGGCGGAAGCCCGCAAAGCTCGCGCCCATCGGCGCTCGCGCGGAGTGGTTGCAAAGCGCGGAGCAGCTCGGGCTCGGACATTTTGCGCCGGAAAAAATCGCGCTGATTCCGGCGACGCGATGAACACGGCCGAACTCGGCGGGCCGTTGCTGAAGTCGGTTTCGCGTTCATTTTATCTCACGATCCGCATCCTGCCCGCGCGGCTCCAGGCACCGATCGGCCTCGCGTATTTGCTCGCGCGCGCGAGCGACACGATCGCGGACACCGCCGATGCGCCGGAGTCCGTGCGGCTGCGGCATCTCGCGGCTTTCGGCGAAATGATTCGCGATGGGACCAGCGTGGGGCTCGCGGATTTGCAGCGCGAAATCCAGCCGCCGGATGCGGGCGAGCGCGCCCTCATCGCGCGGCTCGATGGCTGCCTCGCGTGGCTCGCCGCGCTGCCAGAGCACGACCGGCGCGAAGTCGCCGATGTGCTGGCGAAGATCATCCGCGGCCAGACGCTCGACCTTCAGCGTTTTCCCAAAGGCGACAGCGTGATCGCGCTCCAGACCGGCGCTGAGTTGGAGGAATACACGTATCTCGTCGCGGGCTGCGTCGGTGAATTTTGGACGCGCATCTGCCTGCATCATCTGCCGCGATACGCGCGCGAATCCGAAACTGAACTGCTGCGCCTCGGCGTCAATTACGGCAAGGGTCTGCAACTCGTGAACATCCTGCGCGACCTCCCCGCCGACCGCCGCGCAGGCCGCTGCTACCTGCCCGCCGACGAATTGCGTGCCGCGAATTCCACGCCCGCGCAACCCGCGCGCGAAGTCTTCGCCCGCTGGCACCGCCGCGCTGCGGAGCATCTCGAAGATGGCCGCCGCTACATCGCCGCGCTGCGTCCCGCGCGGCTGCGCATCGGCTGCTTTCTGCCGTGGTACCTCGGCATCGAAACGCTGCGCCTCCTCCGCGCGCGCCCGCCGCTCGAGACGGAGGAAAAAATCAAAGTGCCCCGCGCGACCGTCCGCGCCGCGATGCTGCGTGCGGCGTTCGTCGCCTTTTCAAATCGCGCGCTCGTGAAAAAAATCCGGGCTTGAGTCGGCGCGCGTTTGGGGAAATATCTCTCAAAACCCCCGTGGACATCATTATTTTCAAAGCAGGTAAAATGACCGGCCCTCTCGACGAAGAGAGGATTCTCGGAATGCTGTCGCGCGGGGAGGTTTCCGAAAACGATCTCGCGCAGCGCGACGGGCTGGACGTGTGGGTGCCGCTGCGCCGTTTGATTCCGCCAAAGACCGAACCCACGCGCCTCGACCGCGCGCTGGAATTTGCGCGCGAGTGGAGCGTGCGATTTTGGAACGCGCTGCATCTCGATCCGCTTCGCGCCGGCCTTGCGAGTCTGCTCGCCGGTTGTCTCCTGATTATTTTTCCGAGCTGGACGTTCATGCTCTTCGTCCCCGCGCTGGCTGCGGCGGTTTTTGCCGGTGCGATTTTAATGACGCGCCGCCACTTTGCCTCGGGTGCGATGCTCAGCGCGAGCGCGCTCGTTTTCCCCGCGCTTTTCCTGCTCGCGGGTCGTGATGCAAAAAGCGCGCGCCTGTTCGCCGCCCTCCCGGCGCCTTTGATCGAGTCCGTGGTTCCCGCGAAGAAGCCGTCCGCGTTTCCCGCGAAACCGACGCCGTGCATTTCGCACAGCGGACTGGCGCTGCCGCGTCCCGTGCTCCCCACGCCGACGCCGCGCGCGGTCCCGCCTATTTAGTCGGGGCCAATCATGCTCGTCCTCCTACTCGTCCTCGAAACGACGAAGGATTCGAGGACGAGTAGGAGGACGATTACGAGCACGAGCGACGCAGCGGAATCACATCCTCATCCGTGATCGCCCAATCCGACTCCTCCTCAAACATTCAGCGTCCCGATGATGCGTAGCCCTTCCAGCGTCAGTTCCGGGCGCACATGTTTGATCTCGGGCAGCCCCGTCGCGATCAATTCCGCGTAGCCGCCGGTCGCGACGACGTTCAGCTTTTTCCCCGCGCCGAGTTCGGTCGCGATCTGTGCGAGGATTTCGCGGACGAGGCCGCGGTAGCCGTGGACCGCGCCGGAGAGCATCGCGTTGCGCGTGGATTTTCCGATGGCGGTGGGCGGCTCGATGAGGCTGATCTTGGGGAGCAGCGCAGTGCGTTGATGCAGGTAATCCGTCATCGCCTCCAGCCCCGGCGCGATGGCGCCGCCGACATAATTTTTCTCCTTCGAGATGACATCGAAACTGACCGCCGTTCCGAAATCCACGACGACCGCCGGTCCTCCGTAGAAGCGCGCCGCGCCCGCCGCATTCGCGAGGCGATCCGCGCCGATGGTGCGCGGCGCCGGGTAGTCGATGCCGATGCCGAGCTTCGTCTTCGCGGTCACGGAAAGGACGCGGTGCGGCGAGAGCAGTTGCGCGAGCAGATCGCCTTTCGAGGGGACGACGGAGCACAGGATGACGGACTGAAATTTCCAGCCGTGGAGCAGGCGGGTCAGCGAATCTTTCTCCACCGCCGGCGTGCTCAGCCGGCGGGGCGTGCAGCAGATTTCGCTGCGGGTGGAGATTGCGAATTTGGTGAATGAGTTGCTGTTGTCGATCAGCAGGAACTCGGCTTCGGTGGCGGCCATGTGTGTGCATTGGAGCCTCATGTGGCGGTGAAGGTCAAGCCGCCCGATGCGTTCGTTTTTTTTGAAAACGCAGAGACGCAGAGGCGCAGAGGCGCAGAGAGCGCAGAGGTTTCTGCTGCGGAATCCGTCTCTGCGACCTCTGCGTCTCTGCGTTTTCAAAAAAAGCGCTGCCGTCCCGCTTGAACTAAGATGTTTGTTGTCACGCGGGTTTGTTCGACTGTCCGTCCCAGCCGATGAAATCGCCGCTCCTTCCCTTTCTGCTCCTCGCCGTCGCGTGCCTCGCGGAGACGGTGGATTTCAATCGCGACGTGCAGCCGATCCTTTCGGAGAACTGCTACCACTGCCACGGCCCGGACGCGGGCGCGCGGAAGGCCGAGCTGCGGCTGGATAAAAAGGAAGGTGCGTATCGCACGAAGGACGACATCACGCCGGTGAAGCCGGGCGACAGCGCGGGGAGCGATGTGATCGCGCGCATTTTCAGCAGTGAAAAAGACGAGGTGATGCCGCCGCCGAAGTCGAATCGCAAGCTGACCGACGCGCAGAAGGAGCTGCTGAAACGCTGGGTGGAGGAAGGGGCGAAGTGGGGCGAGCACTGGGCATTCATCGCGCCGAAGCGGGCGGCGGTGCCGGGAGCAGAGGGGCAGGGGAAAACGTGGGCGCGCAATCCGATCGACGCCTTCGTGCTGGATCGCTTGCAGCGGGAAGGACTCGCGCCTTCACCGGAGGCCACACCGGCGAAACTGTGCCGCCGACTTTTTCTCGATCTCACCGGCATTCCCCCGACTCCCGAAGAAGTGGATGCGTTCGTTGCCGAGGCCATTGGCAATCGGCAATTGGCAATTGGCAATCTCACCGCGCGCCTCCTCGCCTCCCCGCGCTACGGCGAGCGCATGGTCTGGGAATGGCTCGACGCCGCGCGCTATGCCGACACGAACGGCTACCAGGGCGACCCCACGCGCGCGATGTGGTACTGGCGCGATTGGGCGATCCGCGCGTTCAATGATAACCAGCCGTTCGACCGATTTACGATCGAGCAACTGGCTGGCGATCTACTGCCAGAGCCGACGCGCGAGCAACTCATCGCCACCGGCTTTCATCGCAACCACATGATTAACGGCGAAGGCGGGCGCATCGCGGAAGAGTCGCGCGTGGATTACGTGCAGGATCGCGTGGAGACGACGGCGACGGTTTGGATGGGGCTCACGTTCACCTGCTGCCGCTGCCACGATCACAAATTCGACGCGCTCGCGCAGAAGGAATACTACCAGCTCAGCGCGTATTTCAATTCGATCGACGAAACGGGTGGCAACGATGCGGGCGGTCTTGCGAATCCGGTGATGGCCTTCCCCTCGCCCGAGCAGGAGAAAAAAATCGCCGCGCTGAAAGGCGCGGAGCAGGAGGCGAAAAAGGCGCGCGACGATTTGGAGAAAAAGCTGCGCGACGAGCAGCCGCAATGGGAGCAGACGCTCCAGGCGGGCGGCGAAGGCATCGCACAACCCGAATGGGAAGTGCTGCATCCCGAGGAGGCGACGAGCCAGAGCGGAGCGACGCTCACTGTGCAGCCGGACGGGGCCATCGTCGCGGGCGGAACGAATCCCGATGCGGATGAATACGTCGTGCTCTGCCGCACGCGGCTGAAAAATGTGAACGCGGTGCGCCTCGAGGCGCTCCCCGGCGACGGGCTCGTGAACGCCGGGCCGGGCCGCGCAGACAACGGGAATTTTGTGTTGAGCGAACTCGTCGTGCTCGGCGGCGGCGGGCCGCCGGATTTGCAGCCGGTGAGCGCGGATTTCGAGCAGGCCGGCTGGCCGCTCGCGGCGGTGCTCGATGGGAAAAATGAAACCGGCTGGGGCGTGATGCCCGCGTTTGGCAAGGCGCACGCGGCGGTCATCGGATTTAAGAAACCGTTCAACGGCTACCGCCCGGAGGAAGTGCTTTCGTTCCGCCTCATCTTCCGCTCGGTGAACAAGCAGCACACGCTCGGGCGCTTTCGCTTTTCGATCACCAACTCGCCGATGGCGCTGCTGAGCCCGATGCCGGAAAATGTGCGTGCGGCGATCACGGTCGCGCGCGCGCAGCGGGACGACGCGCAAAAGAAAACCATCGCCGATTTCTACCTCGGCACCGACGCGGGGCTCATCGCCGCGAAGAAGCAGATGGACGCCGCGAAAAAGTCGCGCGAGGACGCGGAGAAAGATCTGCCGCGCACGATGGTGATGCGCGAACGCGAGAAGCCGCGCGACACGTTCATCCTCGTGAAAGGCGCGTACGACAAATTCGCGGACAAGGTCGCGCACGGCACGCCTGCGGTGCTCCCGCCGCTCGCCGCCGATGCGCCCGCGAACCGGCTCGCGCTCGCGCGCTGGCTCGTGTCGCCCGAGCATCCGCTCACGGCGCGGGTGACGGTGAACCGCCTCTGGCAGCAGTTCTTCGGGCGGGGGCTCGTGAAGACGGCGGAGGATTTCGGCGTGCAGGGCGAGAAGCCGACGCATCCCGAATTGCTCGATTGGCTTGCCGTGGAATTTCGCGAGAGCGGCTGGGATGTGAAGCATCTCGTGAAGTTGATCGTGACGAGCGCGACGTATGCGCAGGAGTCCGTCGTCGCGCCGGGAATGGCCGAGCGCGATCCCGAAAACAAACTGCTCGCGCGCGGTGCGCGCTACCGGCTTCCAAGCTGGATGCTGCGCGATCAGGCGCTCGCGGTGAGCGGGCTGCTCGTCGAGAAAGTCGGCGGGCCGCTGGTGAAGGTGTACCAGCCGGCGAACATTTGGGAGGACGCGACGTTCGGGCAGATCAAGTTCACGCAGGATCACGGCGAGGCGCTGTACCGGCGCAGCCTTTACATTTTCTGGCGGCGCATCGTCGCACCCACGCTCTTCTTCGACACCGCGAACCGGCAAAATTGCGCGGTGAAAACGGGACGCACGAACACGCCGCTCCACGCGCTCGTGACGTTGAACGACATCACCTACGTCGAAGCCGCGCGCGCGCTGGCCGAGCGGATGATGAAGCACGATGCGAACGATGATGCGCGGTTGGATTTCGCCTTCCGCCTCTGCACCGCGCGCCCGCCCGGCGCGGCGGAAAAGCAGGTGCTCGCGTCGTCGCTCGCGCGGCTGCGGCAGCAATATACCGCCGATCCCGACGCCGCGCGGAAGCTGATCGCGACCGGCGAATCGAAGCCCGACCCCGCGCTCCCCGCGCCCGAACTCGCCGCGTTCACGGCGATGGGCAGCCTGCTCCTCAATCTCGACGAAACGCTGACGCGCGAGTAGCGCGCGCGGTTGATTTCGGGGAGCGCGCGCGTCTCGCGTGCTGGTTGAGGCGTCCCGCCTCAACGAACTTTCTTCGATGTGGACTGCGGGAAAGATGAACGGGCTTCCTGTGGCGAACGCGCAGGGAAGTCCGCGAAGGCGGGACGCCTTCGCCAGCACGCGAGACGCGCGCGCTCCCCGGAAACCGCAGCCGCGTGTTTTCTAATCCTCCGCCGCGAGCTGCTCCAGCCGGTGGCCGATGTTGTGGTGCAGCACGACGATGAGAATGCCGACGGCGAAATCGAGGACGAAGAACGCGGCTTCCTTGAACATGAGGAACGCCATGCCGACCATCATGCCCGTGCCGACCCACGCGATGCCGATCGAGAGCGGGAGCGCGCCCCATTTCAAGCGCAGCGAAAGATCGACGACGAGGTGGTAGAAAAAAATCGTCTGGAGAATCGCGAAGACGAAACCGCTGAGCGCGACCCATTCAAAGTTGGAGTTCGTTCTGCTGGAAAAGCTGAACATGCTCGAAAGGCCGTTGAACAAATCCTCACTCGCCAGCGCAAATCCGAACGCGAAGAAGAGCACCGCCGGCCAGGTCGCGATGAGGCATCCGAGGATTTTTTGGTACGCGATGCGGCGCGTGGACATCGGCAGCATCGCAAGGCTCGACCACGTTTTCCAAACCCGCTCCTGCCGGAAAACGCGCGCGGCGATGAAGGCGCACTCGCAACTGAAGGCGACGAACATGATCCACATGGTGAAGTAGCCGGTGTCCTTCCAGGTGATCCAGTCGCGATCGGTTTCGTGCTGCATCCAAACGACAGCGCCGAGCAGGCAGCCATACGCGATGAACTTTCCAAACACACCCGCGTGACCGCCGCCGAGAAAATGAAAATCCTTCCACCGCAGCGCGCCCGCGCCCGCGCGGCCCGGACTGAAAATTTGGAAACGCCTCCCGCTTTTGCGGAGAAGCCCGCGGGCCGGCGCGGCGTCGGGCTGTTCGTTGCAAAAGACATCGAAGATCGCCCACGCGCCGAGGAAGAACGCGATGCCGAGCAGCACATTGCTCACGACTTGAAAACAAACGGGGCCATCGTGAAAGCCGGTGATGGCGATTTCGCCGAGGCGCGTGATCGGTGAAGCGTTTTGCCAGAAAGTGAGGAAGGCATCGAGCGCCGGGCCGGGCGTGGCGGAGTCGATGATTTGGAAATATGCCAGCGACGCGAGGATCGGCTGGCGGATGATCCACCAGCCGAAGAGAAACAGGAACAGCACTGCGCCGGTGAGGATCGCCGCGTGAATCGAGCGGCGCGTCATCACCGAGAAAAAAAGCGCGACGTTTCCCAAAAAAAGCGTGTAGGCGGCGAGGCACGAATACGCGGCGACGATTTGCGCGAGGGTGACGCCGCCGAGCGCGATGGCGAGCAGCGTGAAGGGCACTTGCGAGATGAGCAGCAGCAGCGCGCCGATCTGCCGGCTCGCGGATTTTCCGAGCAGGATCGAGAGCGGATTCAGGTTCGTCATCCGCAGCAGGCCGAGCGTCATCTCCTCTTTTTCCTCGGTGATCGCGGACGAGAAATAGCTGAGCCCGGCGAGCGAGATGAAGAAGAGATTGATGAAGACGATCGAGTTGAAAAATACGAGCCCCGGCGCGCCCGCCCAGCCCATGCTGAGATGCGTGGTGCCGAGATTGAGCAGGACGAGGCCGACGAGCCCTGCGCGCGCCCAATACATGGTTTTCGAGCGCACATCCTCGCGCAGCGCGCGGGTGAAAAGGGCGAGCAGGGCGCTGTTCATTCGGGCGGAGCTTTCGCCGATTCGGCGCAGACATTCAATCTTCAACACATCTGCTTGCGCGAGTGCGACGCCCCGTTACTCTGCCCGTCCCGCGCCCGGGTGCCCCACGGCTCTCGGGCGATTTGCTGACAACTGACCAACCCCGAAAAACTTCATGTCCAACACGATCCTCGTCGGCGCCCAGTGGGGCGACGAAGGCAAAGGCAAAATCATCGACTTTCTCACCGAGACGACCGACATCGTCGTGCGCTCGCAGGGCGGGAACAACGCGGGGCACACCGTCATCGTGGCGGGGAAAAAGTATGTGCTGCATTTGATCCCGAGCGGCATTTTGCGGCAGGATAAAATGTGCGTGATCGGGAATGGCGTGGTGATCGACCCCGTCGCGGTGGCGAAGGAAATCGACGGGCTGCGCGCGGAGAAGATCAAGGTGACGGCGAAGAATCTGATGATCTCGGATTGCGCGCATCTCGTACTGCCGTACCACCGCCTGCTCGATGAGCAGCGCGAGGCGAAGAAGGGGAAGAACAAGATCGGCACGACGAAGCGCGGCATCGGTCCGGCGTATGGCGACAAGGCGGCGCGCGTCGGATTGCGGATGGGCGATTTGCTGAGGCCGCACATTTTCGCGGAACTGCTGGAGCAGCGCGTGAAGGAGAACAACGCGGTGCTGAAGGCGTTTGGCGCGAAGCCGGTGAACTTCAAGGCGGTGCTCGCGGATTACACCGAGGCGGCGAAGATGCTCGCGCCATTTGTCGGGAACACGGTCGTCTATCTGCATCACGCGCTGAAGGCTGGGAAGAAGATGCTCTTCGAGGGCGCGCAGGGAACGTATCTCGACATCGACCACGGCACGTATCCGTACGTCACCTCCTCGAACACGACGGCGGGCGGAGCCTGTACCGGCTCGGGCGTGCCGCCGCATCGCATGGATCGCGTGCTCGGCGTGATGAAAGCCTATACAACGCGCGTTGGCGAAGGCCCGTTCCCGACGGAGAACGCGGAGTTTTCCGACATGCTGCACGGCATGGGCCGCGAGTTCGGCGCGACCACCGGGCGCGCGCGACGCTGCGGATGGTTCGACGCGGTGGCGACGCGCTATGCCGGGATGATTAACGGCATCGACGAAATCGCGGTGACGAACCTCGACGGCCTCGATTCGCTCGCGAGCATCCGCGTTTGCATCGCCTACAAACACGGCTCGAAGAAAATCGAAGTCCCGCCGAGCGACTCCCGGCAGCTCACGAACTGCGAACCCATCTACATCGACCTGCCCGGCTGGCAAACCCCGACGCACGAAGCCCGCAAGTGGCGCGACCTGCCGAAGAAGGCGCAGGATTATTTGAAAAAGATCGCGGAACTGAGCGGCGCGAAGCTGCGCATCGCGAGCGTGGGGCCGAACCGGGATCAGACGATCGTGCTGTGACCCCGCCGCGTCACATCGCGATCATCATGGATGGCAACGGTCGCTGGGCGAAAGAGCGCGGCCTTCCGCGCATCAAGGGCCACGAGCAGGGCTCCGAGTCGGTGCGCGCGGTGACGGAGGAATGCGTGGCGCTCGGCGTCGAGTTTCTCACGGTGTATGCGTTTTCGACGGAGAACTGGAAACGTCCGCCCGAGGAAGTGCAGGCGCTGTGGTTCCTGCTCGAACATTTCATCGCGCAGGAAATTCCGACGCTGATGAAAAACAACGTCCGCCTGCGCACCATTGGCCGCACCCACGAACTCCCCGAAAGCTGCCAGCGCGCCCTCGCCGACGCCATCGAGCGCACTTCCAAAAACACCGCGACCACCCTCGTCCTCGCGCTGAACTACAGCGCCCGCACTGAACTCGTCGATGCCACGCGCGCCATTTGCGCAAAGGCCGTCGATCCCGCGAGCATCGATGCCGGCATGATCGCCGCGCACCTTTACACCCGCGACATGCCGGACCCCGACCTGCTCATCCGCACTTCTGGCGAACTGCGGCTTTCCAACTTCCTGCTTTGGCAGCTCAGCTACACGGAGATCGTGGTGACGGAAAAATTGTGGCCGGATTTCGGCAAACAGGATTTGCGCGATGCCATCGCCGAGTTCGCCCGGCGCGAGCGGCGCTACGGCGGGGTGTGAACGGATTCATTCTCAAACCCATGCAAAACCCCCGACACTCACTGAGCCTTTCGTCCCGCCTTTTCGTGGCCGGACTCCAGATGGCAGTCGGCCATCTGCATGGGCAAACCACTCCCGTCCCCGAGGCCGCGAACTGGACGACGCCGCAGGACCACAAAAACATGATGGAGCAGTTGGGCATCAAAGCCCTCCGGCCCGGACCCAGTGGCCGCACCGGCGCACCCAATGAGGCGAACTACGATCCGGCCAAGGCCAACCCGTTTCCCGATCTGCCCGATCCGCTCACTTTGAAAAACGGGGAGAAAGTCACGACCGCCGGAATGTGGTGGAGCCAGCGCCGACCGGAAATCGTGGAGGATTTCGAGCGCGAAATTATTGGCCGTGTGCCGAAGGAGGTTCCGAAGGTGACGTGGAAAATCACCGAGCAGGCGACGGATCGTGTCGTCGGCGAACTGCCCGTTGCCGCGAAGCAACTCGTCGGTGAAGTGGACAACGCGGCCTGTCCATCCATCGAAGTGAAAATCCAGATGACGCTGGTCACGCCGCTGAATGCGAAGGAAGCCGTGCCGGTGCTGATGATGTTCGGCGGCTTTGGCGGCGGCGGTTTTCCACGGCGTCCCGGCGAGCCCACTCCGGCGAATCGCTTTGGCGGCGGCACGTTCGCCGATCCGCCTTCGACGGAGCAGTTGATCGCCGCCGGCTGGGGTTACGCCACGATCAATCCGGGCAGCATTCAGGCGGACAACGGCGCGGGCCTGACCAAAGGCATCATCGGCCTCGTCAACTGCGGCCAGCCGCGCAAGCCGGACGACTGGGGCTCGCTCCGCGCATGGGCGTGGGGCGCGGCGCGGGGTTTGGATTACTTGGAAACCGACCCGAGCGTGGACGCGAAGAAGGTCGGCATCGAAGGCGTTTCACGTTTCGGCAAAGCTGCGCTGGTCACGCTGGCATTCGAGCCGCGCTTCGCCGTCGCGCTCGTTGGTTCCTCCGGCGAGGGCGGAGCCAAATTGCATCGCCGCAATTTCGGCGAAGCCGTCGAGAGCCTCACCGCCTCCGGCGAGTATCACTGGATGGCGGGGAACTTCCTCAAATACGGCACCGCCGAATCGAGCTTCGGTAGCAGGAACGCGGGCGATTTGCCAGTGGACGCGCACGAGTTGATCGCGCTGTGCGCGCCGCGTCCCACCTTCATCAGCTACGGCATCCCGGCGCGCGGCGACGCCAACTGGCTCGACCAGCCCGGCAGCTACATGGCCACTGTCGCCGCCGGTCCCGTCTTCCGCCTCCTCGGCGCGCGCGGCCTCGGCGTGACGGAGGATTACCGCAATGCGAAAATGCCGCCCGTCAACACCGGCCTGCTCGAAGGCGAACTCGCGTGGCGTCAGCACGATGGCGGGCACGAGGATCGTACGAACATGAAACACTTCATCGCATGGGCGAACCAACTCCTCCAGCACGCACCACCCGCAGCGGTAAAGTAGTCCGCGACTTTGTCTGCGGTCCACTCACGCTGGCTGTCAAAGGTTGAATAGTTTCTCCACCTTCGCCTTCACTGCCGCATCCATCTTGATGAGCGGCGGCCATGTTCGCTTGAAGCCTTCGCCTGGGAGTTTTTTCGTTGCGTCGAGGCCGAGTTTGCTGCCGATGGCGATTTCGCTGGTGGCGTGATCGAGCACGTCGGACGGGCCTTTGGTGAAGAGGCTGTCGCGCTGCGGATCGGTGTTGGCGCAGAGGCGGAAGAGGACTTCGCTCGTGTTGTGAACGTCCACGTCGTCGTCCACCACGATGATGTATTTGGTGAACATCATCTGCCCCATGCCCCATAGGCCGTGCATGATTTTGTATGCCTGCATCGGGTAAGTTTTCTTGATGCTAACAAAGACTAGGTTGTGAAAGACACCTTCCGCCGGCAGGGCGAGGTCCACGATCTCTGGAAAGTTCATCTTGAAGATGGGCAGGAAGAGTTTCACGGAAGCGCCGCCGATGTAGAAATCCTCCATCGGCGGCATGCCGACGATCGTCGCCGGATAGATGGCG
>JAYVRQ010000552.1:0-3997 GCA_043776145.1 Chthoniobacteraceae bacterium | reverse complement strand
CGGCAAACGCGCGATGCGCCGCGGCGGCCGCTTCCTTCTGCTCCTCGGGCCGCTCGCGCGGATCGGGCACGCTCAGGCCGGCAGCGATGACGAGCATTTCCGGCAGCGACTTTTCCGCCCGCGCCTGCAGCAGCATGCGGCCGAGCGTGGGGTCGATGGGCAGTCGCGCGAGTTCGTGGCCGAGCGGCGTCAGTTCATTGATGTCGTCGAGCGCGCCAAGTTCGTGCAGCAGCGTGTAGCCGGCGCGGACGGCGACGGCGACCGGCGGGTCGATGAAGGGAAACGTCTCGATGTCCCCGAGCCGGAACGCCTTCATCCGCAAGATGACTTCCGCAAGATTCGCGCGCTGGATTTCCGGCTGGGTGAAACGCGGGCGCTTTTCAAAATCCTCCTCCGCGTAGAGGCGCACGCAAATGCCATCCTGCACCCGGCCTGCGCGACCGGCCCGCTGGTTCGCGCTGCTTTGCGAGATCGCCTCCACCGGCAGCCGCTTCGTGCGCGTGCGCGGATTGTAGCGGCTCATGCGCGAGAGGCCGGCGTCGATCACGTAGCGGATGCGCGGCAGCGTCAGCGAAGTCTCCGCGATATTCGTCGCCACGATTACGCGTCGGCGCGGCCCCGGCGCGAAGATGCGCGCCTGTTCCGCCGCCGGCATCCGCCCGAAAAGCCCGATCACCTCGATGCCCGCGCCGAGGCTTCCTTCCAGCAGTTCGCGCGTGTCGCGGATGTCGCGCTCCGTCGGCATGAAAACGAGCACGTCGCCTGCGTCCGACTCGATCAACGCATCCTCCGTCGCCCGCACCGCCGCCTCGATGTGCGTGAAATCTTCCTCCATCGAAAACGATTCGACCGGCGCGTAACGCACCTCGACCGGCCACAGCCGCCCCGACACCTCCACGATCGGCGCGCCGCCGAACGCCTTGGAAAACGCCTCCGTGTCGATCGTCGCCGAAGTGATGATGAGCTTGAGGTCCGCGCGTTTCCGCAAAAGCCCCTGCAAGTAACCGAGCAGAAAGTCGATATTCAGCGAACGCTCATGCGCTTCATCCAAAATCAGCGCCGAATACGCGCGCAGCAGCGGGTCGCTCTGAATCTCCGCGAGCAGGATGCCGTCGGTCATAAACTTGATCTTCGTCTCGCGCCCCGTGTCGTCGTTGAAACGCATCTTGCACCCGACCTCGCGCCCCCACGTCACACCCAGTTCCTCCGCCACCCGCCGCGAAACACTCAGCGCCGCCACGCGCCGCGGCTGCGTGCAACCGATCTTCCCGCGCACTGCAAACCCTGCATCCACGCACATCTTCGGCAACTGCGTCGTCTTCCCCGACCCCGTTTCCCCAGCCACGACGACGACCTGATGCGCCCGCATCGCCGCGAGAATTTCCTCGCGCCGCGCACAGATCGGCAGCTCTTCGGGATAACGAATCGCGGTCATGGCTGGCTGCCATCCATCAGGGCGAGGCTCGTTACGGAATCGTTCTCATCGGCCACCTGAATCGTGATCTTCCGCGCCATTCCGAGCCGCCGCAGTGAGGCATGATTCAGTCGGTGGTGAGGGTCGCTGATCGTCCACCACTTTACGCTGGCGACGCTCGAAATGATTTTTTCGATCTGAGTTTGGGAAAACGGATCGAGGGACAGGCCAACCGAGGTGATCGTCTTCGATCTGGCCAGACTCATAAACCCATTCACCGTCAGCGACCGGCATTGATCGACATTGATTCCCGTCAAACGTGGAAACGCGGTCGCCAATGTGCGCATTCCTCGATCCGTCATGCCGATGCCGATCAACTGAAAACCTTCAATGGACGGCATCCTGGCCAGAGCCTGAATCCCGTCGTCAGTCACCTTGGCGCAATAGGCGAGCGAGACTTGTCGGAGCATCGGCATTTTCAGTCGCGAAAACGTTTGGATGTGAGCATCCCGGATTTCAGGGGCCATCTCCTCAGCCACCCGGAAATGTTGAAGGCGCTTGAACTTCTGAAGTTTGGGCCAGTCCTGCAAAGGCAGCTTTACGACCACCACCATGGATTCCGCTGACGAAGCCCAGGCTAGATCGTTCGCAGACCGAATTGGGGCCGGATAATGGGCGCACCCGGCTGCGACCAGTAAAAGGATCGCAACTGTGAAAACGCGGGTCGTTCGCCGCGGCTCATGGTGGTGGGACGACATCACTTTGGAAGCTTGAACGCCAATGCTCCCGAATAGCCTTTGCCGGACGGCGGAATCAACGCGGTCATCGCCGCCCGCAGATCGCTCCACAAATGTCGAAACTCGCGAAACTCTTTGGTGTCTCCACGAATCGCTTCCTCGCGACTGCGACCGTCGAGCGAGGTGACGCCGCCGTTGATGACGACGAGTTTGGGATTGCGCTCGAACAACTCATGCCACGTCTCAAGGCGCGTGTGCCGGGTGCCGGATTGCAGCCAAATAGCGTGAAAGGAGGAATCCGGGCCGAACCACAAACGTCGTGCTCCCCGTCGGTTGAACACGCCCCGCTGCTCGAACTGCTTCAGCAGTTTCGTAATCCGCGCAGGCTCGATGCTGGCGGTGAGGTAAGGCGGTCCACCGGCCTGCTGGTCGCGTGACCACACGATGCGGCCATCAGGCCAGACGGCGGAAATGAAATGAGGCCCGGAGTCGGTCCCGGCGGCTCCTTTACCGAAAGACTCGATCCAGACGGCCATCGCCGGCGATGGCTCCGCACCACGCGCGATCACCGGAGCGAACAGCGCCATGAGAAAGCAAATCCATCGTCGATTCATGGGACACGCCCGACTGACGCTGGGGACCGAAGACGCTCCGAATGTCATGCCCGCTTTTTACCCAAACCATCCGCTGGCACAAGACCCCGCTTTTCCATGCGTCAGCCTTTAAGAGACTGTGGAAAAAGTCCGCGCAGAGTCCAAGGAACGGTGGTTTCCCAACCACCGACCCGCCCGCACCGCGCCGCGGCCATCTTTGCGCAGTCGGAAGAGTAAGCCGCTGCACGGGCCGATGGGTGGGCGGTTGGGAAAACGCCGTTCCTTGGGCTCGCCACCGCGTCGCCGGGCTTTTTCCACAGTCTGTCAGCGGGATGTTTTGCGGGGTTGCGCCGCGTGGCGTCATCCGCCGAAGATTGTCGCCCATGTCCGCGCCGCATCGCTCTTTTCTCGTCTCGTGCCTCGGCGCTTACGATGACTCGGGGCTCGGCACCGGCGGCTTTGTCGTCGTGCGCGAGGGCGAGGCGGCGATCCTCGACAAGATCGACAGCACCGGGCTCTGCACGGGGCGCGGGCTCGTGTATCGGTTTGCGCGCGGGCTGCGCTCGATCGTGGGCTACGGGCCGGAGGGCGTGCGCTCGATCCTGCGCGTGCCGGAGGCGCGGGATGTGCATGATATTTTTGTGGCGGGCGATGGGTTCGTCTGCGTCGCGACGGGCTCGAATGAAGTCGTGTGGCTCGACGGCGCAGGCCGCGTGACGCGGCGCTGGCAGGCGGCGGGGGAACGCGATGCGTGGCATCTGAATTGTGTCTGCGAAAAGGACGGGCGGCTGCTGGTGTCGGCGTTCGCGCGGCTGGCGGAGCATCGCGCGTGGGTGGGGAAATGCGCGGGGCTGGGTTTCATCGCGGATCTCGAGACGGGCGAGGATGTGGTGCGCGGCCTGAGCGGGCCGCACAATCCGCGCTGGATCGACGGCGACTGGGTGGTTTGCAATTCGCACACGAACTCTCTTTTTCTGCAACGCGCGGACGGCACCCGCCGCGAAGTCACGCTCGGTGGTTTCACGCGCGGACTCGCGAGCGACGCGGATTTTTACTACGTCGGCGAAAGCGCGAATCGCAAGGCGGACACTCCGGCGGAGCACTCATTCGTGGTCGCGATCGATCGCCGCACGCTCGCGGTCGCGGAGCGGATTCGGATTCCGTTTCCCGAGATTTACGAACTGCTGCCGATCGCGCCGGAATACGCGGACGCCATCGCGGCGGAGCCCGCGCGTTTTCAAATCGAGCGGACC
>JAYVRQ010000551.1:0-4002 GCA_043776145.1 Chthoniobacteraceae bacterium | reverse complement strand
TGCGGATACGGTCCCGCGGGCCAGACGTACGGGCCGTTGCGCACGGCATCGCTCGGCGCGGCGACGAGGATCGGCATGAACTTCATCCCCGCCACCGTCTTCGCGCCCTCCGCACCGAAGCCCTCGACGAAGCGGATGTTCATATACCATTCGTCCTTGATCTGAAACGGCTGCACCCCGCGCGTGATCGCGTGCTCGGGGAACTTCGTGAAGTTCGGCTCCCACATTGGATTGCACGAATAATCCTTTTCGTAATGCCCGCCGATCCACTGCTTGAACTGCGCGCCAGCCTTGTCCGCCTCGACCTCGACGCCGTAGTGCATCGCGCCAATCCCCACGCCCTTCTTCACCCACTCCCCGACCTTCCCCAGCCGCGAGCCATCGCCCTTCACCACCTCATGCCCCGGCCCGCCGTCCATGTAGAAAACGACCGCGTCCGCGCCGTCGAAAATCTTCTCATCCTGCGGCCAGCCATTCAGCACGAAATCGACGTGCAACTCCGGCGCACCCTGCGCGAGACACTTTGCGAGAAGCTGCGTCCCCGCGTTGAACTCGTGCATCCGCGGCGGGTGCGAGGGCTTCCCGGCGACGATGACGAGCTTCGGTTTTCCGTCCGGCGTTTTCGCGTGAGCGATGGCGGTGAGCGAGAGGGAGAGGAGGAGGTGAAGTGGGAAGCGCATGGAGCGAGTCGTTAAATGGAACGCCCGCCAAAGTCCAGCCCCTCGGCCTCACTGCATACTGTGCAGACCGATTTCGTTCCCCTCCGTGTCGAGGATGAGCGCGATCCCGCCATTTTCGCCGATCGCCATTTTTGGCCGCGTGATTTTTCCGCCCGCCGCTCCACGCGCGGAATGCCCGCTGGACATTTTTGCGCCTGCATCTGAGCACTGACTACTTCTTACTCCGCACCATCCCTTCCATGAAAACCTTCGCCCTCATTTTCGCCCTCGCCGCCACGCTCCACGCCGCCCCGCCCGAGTCGAAATTCCGCGCCGTCACCATCGACGACAAAATCCAGATCGGCTACGGCGTCGCGGTCGCCGACGTGGATGGCGACAAGCGGCCCGACATCCTGCTCGCGGACAAAAAGCAAATCGTCTGGTACCAAAACCCCGGCCAGCCGCCGCCCGGCGCGGAGAGTTTTGCGCCGAGCGTCTGGAGCAAATTCGTCATCGCCGAAAACCTCACCGAGCACGACAACGTGTGCCTCGCCGCGCAGGACATCGACGGCGACGGCAAATGCGAAATCGCCGTCGGCGCCGAGTGGAATCCCGGCGACACCGTGAACAGCGGCGCGGTCTTTTACCTCATCCCCCCGGAGGATCGGACGCAGAAGTGGGAGCCCGTGAAATTTCCCAGCGTCGAGCCGACGACGCATCGGATGAAGTGGCTGCGGCTCGGCGAAAAGGAATGGGGGCTCGTCGTCGTCCCGCTGCATGGACGTGGGAACAAGAATGGGGAAGGTGAAGGCGTCCATCTCGTTATTTATTTTAAGCCAACCGATCCGCGCCGCGAGTGGAGGTCCGAATTGATCGACGGTTCCATGCACCTGACTCACAACTTTTCTGTCGCGCCGTATTTTGGCGGAGGAATGGCGATCGTCGTTGCCGGAAAAGAAGGTCTTAAAAAATTCGTTCGCGGCGAAACCTGGCTCCATGAGCGCAACGACTTGGCTGTCACCATCACGCGGCCAGATCAATCGGAGGAAGCGAGTCCATCTGCGGGAGAAATCCGCCCATGTAATATGAACGGAGAACATGTGGGCGTCCTTCATGTCGCGATCGAACCGATGCATGGAAACACGCTGGCGGTTTATTCCGCCGCACGTGACGGGGGAACAAAGCACTCGCGCCACGTCCTCACGGACAAACTCACCGAAGGCCACGCTCTCGCGTGCGGCGATTTGCTCGGGGCGGGTGGCGATCAGATCGTCGTCGGCTGGCGCGGGACTGCGGGGAAGGAAGGCAGCACCATCGGCGTCCACGTCTGGACCGCGCTCAATGACGCTGGCAAGGACTGGCGCGACAGCGCGGTGGACGATGGCGGGATGGCTTGCGAAGACCTCGTCCTCGCCGACCTCAACGGCGATGGGAAGCTCGACATCGTCGCCTCCGGTCGCGCGACGCATAACGTGAAAGTCTATTTCAACGAAACCCCGCGCTGAGAGGAAGGGCGCGCGTGGCGGCGAGTTTCGCGTCACACGCCCGGCCCGAATGTTGGCGAAAGGGGCGTGGTAAAAAGTGGTGCAAGCTCTCCCCGCCAAATTCCTAGGCCGCCGGGAAAAAATCGAGGGCCGCCGGAATGAAATCGAGGGTCGCCGGAATGAAATCGAGGGCCGCCGGGAGAAAAGCGAAGACCTGGAAACACCCCTGTCAGCCCGCCGGAAAGAAACCGGCAGCCCGAGACCTTCCGGCAAGCCCCGCAAACTTGCCGGCAAGCCCCGCAATCCTTCCGGCAAGCCCCGAGAATTCCAAGCGGCGGTCTGAGAAAATAAAGCGTGGGCCTGAGAAAACGCCGCGGAGGCCCGCGGATTCGGTTCTCCGATCTAAGAATCGGAATCTCAGCCCCGCGCGGAATCCGCCACGCCCTTTACTTCTTCAGCTTCGCCTTCGCGGCCTCGACGGCTTCGGTCGCCTTCGCGATGTCGGGCTTGATCTCCTGCACGAGTTTGTCCGCAGCGGCGTACTCCGGCGTTCCCGCCGTCGCCTTCGCGCGGGCTTCGCGACGTTTGGCGATTTCGGCGTTGAGTGCGTCCAGCTTTTTCTGTGCCTCGGCGATTTCGGCTTCGGCGGCTTTGTTGTCGGGCGTCGGCGCGGGCTTTTTTTCCTCGGCCTTGGCCGTGAGCTTGGCGATGTCCTCGGCGGTCCAGCCTTTCACGACGCGCAGATTCGGCAGCGGTGGTTTCAGCGCGGCGATGCCGGCGTCGGTGACTTTGGTTTCAAAAACGTAGAGCGATTTCAGGTTCGCCAGCCCGTTGAGTTGCGGCAGTCCGGCGTCGGTGATCTGCGTGCCGTAGAGATTGAGATACGTGAGATTTTTGAGCCCTTTCAGATGCGCGAGCATCGCGTCGGTAGTCGGTGTTTTTTCGAGATGAAAGACGCGGAGATTCACGAGCCCGGCGAGTTGCGCGAGGTCGGCATCGGCGAACTGCGCGCCCGCGAGATCGAGTTCCTGGAGATTCGCCACGTCCTTCAATAGCGCGAAAATTTTCGCGTCCGGCTTTGCGCCCGCCGCACGCACGCTGGCCGAGCGCCAGTTGATCCCCGCCGCGATCGGACGCGCCTCGACGCCGAGCTTTGCCAGTTCGGCGACGGCTTTCGTCTCGGCCTCGCTCGACGGAGGACCGGCGTCCGGCGCGGGATCGGCGGCGTACGCGGTAAGCGTGGTGAGGATTGCGAGGAACGGGAGCAGCGAGGTTTTCATAGGGTGAAGTGGAGCGCGCAATGTGTGAAATCAGTGGTCCCCCGGCGAGCGAATTGATGCGGCCAATTTATTCTCACGCGGCGGGTGTCACCGAGGCTCGCAGAAACGCCCGCTTTTTTGCGCGCCAGCGCCGCCAGCTCGATGGCGTGTCGAGCGCCTCCGCGAGTGCGGTTCCCAGTTCGTAAATCGTTTCGTCGTATCCGAGCCGCGCGTAGGCCTCGCTTCCCTCTCGCATCGCTTCGGTCAATGTCCGGTACAGATCGCGATCGTGCGCCGCGGGAGTTTCCAAATCCGTCGGGTGATCGTACGTGTACTGGCACGTCGCGAAATCCAGCGAATGATGACGGCGGCAGGAATGCGGGCGCACCGCGTAAATGCTGCACCGGTCGTTTTGCAAAAGCGGGCACACGATGTTTTGCGTCGCGTGGTCATACGGAGTCAGCGGCAGCACTTTCGCGGAATGCACGGCGAGACGCCCGATCAAGCCGGAAAGCTCCGCCGCGGAAAAGCGGGCGCGGACATGCTGCGCGATAAAGAAGACTTCGTGTGCATAGACATCCACCCGCAGCCAGCAGCAAA
>JAYVRQ010000550.1:0-4008 GCA_043776145.1 Chthoniobacteraceae bacterium | reverse complement strand
CTCGCGCGGCGCGGGAGCGTGGCCGGGAGGCGCGGGACGTTCTTTTTTCCTCGCGGGATGGTTTTGGCGAAGCGCGGGAGGGTGCGGATTGCCTCGCGGGATGAATCCCGCGCTTCGGAGGAGCGAGCCCAGCGCCGCGTGAGATGTCTTCCCATGCCTCCCAATATGGATACCGCGCTTCGCAAAAATGATCCCGCGGGCGCGAAGAACGATACCATTTCCCGCGGAAACGACGTTTTCCGAGCGCGTGGCAGCGGTCCTGCTAAGACCCACCCAACCGCAAGCATGAGCAACCCTTGGATACCCCGCTATGGCGACCCCGCAGTGCGATTCGACGCCGGGTGGACGTATCCGACTGAGGCCGAGCTTGCCACTTTAACTCAACCCAACATCGCAGGACCCATGAAACGACAGACCTATTATCCCAGCCGCATCGCCGATCAGATTCCGTGGCTGGAAAACTTCCGCACGAAACTGCCGGGCTACGTGACGCCGCTCGCCATCCTCCCGGCCAAGGCCGATGCCACGGTGGCGTCGTGCCGCTTCACGATTTACGTGCTCAGCCAATGGCTCTCGGCGGCGCGCGCTTTCAATCCGGCGGCGACCGAGGCGGTGGACCTGCTGCTCACGGGCACGGGCGCGAGCGCGGTGGTGTTGCCCACTTTCACCGCGCCGACGCTGCCGACGGGGGTGGCCGCGGTGCCGCCGGGGGCGCTGACGCGGCTCTTCGATCTCATCGCGGAGATCAAGGATGCCGATGCTTATACGGAGACGATCGGGCAGGATTTGCAGATCATCGGGCCGGAGGAGGCCGCTTCCCATGCCGCGCCGGGGATGAAGCTGAAGGTGGAGCAGGGCGGCGGGTGCGAGTGTGTGAAGATCAGCTTTGTGAAATACGGGCACATGGGCGTGTACATCGAGAGCAAGCGCGGGGCGGCGAATGCGCCGTGGGAATTCATCGGGATCGACACGGAGAGCCCCTACATGGATGAGCGCGCGCTGCTCGTGGCGACGGCGCCCGAGGTGCGCGAGTATCGCGTGCGCTTTTGGGACAAGGGGACGCCGAACGGGGATTGGTGCGATGTGGGGAAGGTGACGGTCGCGCCGTAGCGGGCGGCGCTCCTAACTCAGCACGCGCTCGAGCAGGCCGTTGAGCCGGGCGAGCATGGCGCGAGGGTCTTCGAGCAGGCCGGCGCTGACGAGGGCGTTGTCGAAGATTTGCTCGGCCACTTGCGCGGCGAGCGCGGCGTCGGTGTGGCGCATTTTTTCGAGGCGCGCGATCATCGCGTGGTCGGGATTGATCTCCAAATCCGGCGCGGAGTCGAGGCTCGGGCCGTCGTCGGACTTCATCATCTTCATCATGCGCCGCATCGAGGAAGTCATGTGCGTGTCGCTATCGACCACGACCGCCGGACTGCCGGTGAGCCGCTTCGAGCTGCGGACTTCGCCGACGCGCGCGCCGATGGTTTCCTTGATGAAATTTGCGAGCAGCCGCGCGTCGTCCGCGCTGAGGCCGGTGGGTTCCCGGTCGAGCTTGAGGTCGGCTTTCTCCGCCGCGACCACGCGCTTTTTGTCGAAGTCGCGGAGGTGCTCCATGATGAATTCGTCGCGGGGATCGAGGAGGAAAAGCACCTCGAATTTCTTCTCGCGGAAGACCTCGAAGTAGGGGCTCGCCTCCGCTGACTCGCGGCTCGCGCCGAGGAGGAAGTAGATCTCCTTTTGCTCCTCCGGCATCCGCGTGACGTAGTCGGTGAGCGAAGTGGTCTTCCCCTTTTCCGTGTGCGATGACTCGAAGCGCAGCAGCTTCGCCAGCGCCTCGCGATGCGTCCAATCCGTCGCGACGCCCTCCTTCAAACAGTGCCCGTGCGTCTTGAAAAAGCGGTCGTATTTCTCGGGATCGGCCTTCGCTTCCTCGTCGAGAAATTTCAGGAAGCGTTTCGTGAGCACGTCGTTCAGCTTCCGCAGCAGCGCGCTGTCCTGCATCGTCTCGCGCGAGATGTTGAGCGGCAGGTCCTCGCTATCGACGACGCCTTTCAAAAAGCGCAGCCACTCGGGGAAAAGATTCTTCGCCTTCGGCTGAATGAGCACCTTCTTGCAATACAAATTCACCTCGCTCTCCGTGCGCGTCATCGTGATGTGCTCGAAGCTCTGCGCGGGAACGAAGAGCAGCGCGCGGATCGCGAGCGGCGCGTCGGCGTTGAAGTGCAGCCGGTAAGTCGGCGCGTCGCTGGTATGGCCGACGTATTTGTAAAACTCCTCGTATTCCGTGTCGGTGATCTCGCTTTTGTTTTTCGTCCAAAGCGCCTGCACCGTGTTCACCGCGCTGCCATTCAGCTCGATCGGGAACTGCACGAAGTTCGAGTAGTGCTTGATGATCTGCTCAATGCGCGACGACCCCGCGAACTCCGTCTCGCGCAGGTTGAGGACAATCTTCGTGCCGCGATCGAGTTCCCCCGCGGGCTCGATTTCGTAGCCGGTGCGACCGTCGCTGGTCCAGAGCCAGCCCTTTTCGTTCGGCAGATAGGAGCGCGTGAAGACGGTCACCTTTTCCGCGACCATGAACGCCGAATAAAATCCAACGCCAAACTGACCGATGAGGCTCGCGTCGTCTTTGCTGGCCTTGAGTTGTTCGAGGAATGCCTTCGAGCCGGAGTGCGCGATGGTGCCGAGATTTTCGACCAACTCCGCGTGCGTCATGCCGAGCCCCGCGTCGGTGAAGGTGATGGTCTTACCCGTGTCGTCGGTCGAGACGCTGATCTTGAGCGGCAGTTCGGGCGAGACGATTTCCGCGCCGGAAGTCTGGAGAAACTTCAGTTTCTCAGTCGCGTCCGCGGCGTTCGAGATGAGTTCGCGGACGAAGATTTCCTTGTCCGTGTAAAGCGAGTGAATGACGAGATCGAGCAACTGCGCGATCTCGGCCTGGAAGGCGTGTTTTTCGATGGTGGATGACATGGGGCCGCGGATGATACGAAGCCGCGCCGCGTGCGCAAGTAGCTTGGGCTTTAGCCCGAAAGACCGCGATTGCGGGCTAAAGCCCACGACTACTTTGCGCTACCCGATGTTCCCGCGCTTCATCTCCGCCATCGCGTGATCGCAGGCCCGCCACGCGAGCGCGAGGATCGTGAGCGTCGGATTTTTGTAGGGATTGGAAACGAACGGGCCGCCGTCCGCGACGAAGACATTCGGCACGTCCCACGTCTGGCCGAAGCCATTCGTCACGCCGTCTTTCGCGGTCGCGCTCATGCGCGTCGTGCCGATTTCGTGATTCACCGAGCCGCCCGCGGTGATCGCTTTCGCACCATCCGTTTCCACCTTCCCCATCACCTTCCCGCCCATGCCTTCGATGATCTGCGCGAAGGTCTGCTGCATGTGCGCGGCCTGCTTCAATTCGTAATCCGACCACGCGAAATGGAAGCGCAGCACCGGCACGCCCCAGCGGTCTTTTTTCTCAGGATCGAGTTCGCAGAAACTTTTTTCATTCGGGATCATCTCGCCGCGCGCGTGGAAATCGACGAGCGATCCGAAGTAGCGGCGCGCGTCCGCCTTCATCGCTTTGCCATACGCGGCGGAGTTTGGAAGATGCACGCCCATGCCGGGCATCGAGCGCCCGCCGCTCCAGCCCATGTAGTAGCCGCGCGGGAAGCCGAGCTTGCCGGCGAGCTGCTCCTTGAAAGGCCACCACGGCGCGTAGAGATGGAAGACGGATGCGCCATCTTCGTTGTGGATCGGCATGTTTTCGAGCGCGGGCACCTGGCCTTTCAAACCGCCGCCCGTGCTGTCCGTGAGCCATCGCCCGAGATGCCCGCTGGCGTTTCCGATCTTGCTGTTGAAAAGGATGCGCGTGCTCTCCAGCGCGCTCGCCGCGAGGATCACGATGCGCCCCGCGACATGCTCCTCCCGACCGTTCGACTTGTCGATGAAATCCACGCCGTTCGCGCGCCCGTCTTTCCCGAGCGTGACCGCGCGCACCATCGCATCCGTCATCACATCGAGATTGCCCGTCTCCAT
>JAYVRQ010000549.1:0-4024 GCA_043776145.1 Chthoniobacteraceae bacterium | reverse complement strand
CGGTTTTGGCGACGACTTCGACGACGAGCGATTCGCTGCGCAGTGCGAGACGGGCGGCGTTGGCAAAATCGGAATCGGCGGAGGCGATGAGGACGCGCATCGAAGGCGCGGCTCAGGGGCGTGTGATTTTGAGCCGGATGTAGCGGCTTTGCGCGGAGGCGATCGGCGTGTTGTCGTGGGCACGCAGGAGCGTGAGCGTGTTTTGATCGACGGTCGCGCCCGCCGCGCTCCATCCGTCCGGCGCGCTCAGGTCGCCGGTGACTTCGATCGCAAGCGTCACGTCAGTCGCCGCGGGATTTTTTGAGACCGTCATTTTCAAAAAGCCCGCGGGATCGAGAGCGGCGGGGCACGCGGTGCCGGGCGGGTAGGCCGTCTGCGGATTCAGGCCCAGACTGTATTTGAGGAGATTCGGGATTCCGTCCCCGGCGGGATTCGCGAGGTCGGCGGCGTCGCCGGAGTTCGTGGCGGCAGGTCCGAAATTTTGCGTGCGCCAGTGGTCGGCGGTGTCGGTGACGAGGCCGGTGAGTTGGATCGCGTGCTGGTTTTGCAGTCCGCTCGCGAGCGCGGGGTCGAATGAATCGTTGCCGGTGAAAGTGAGCGGCGCGTTGAAGAGGCCGGGGTTCGCGGCGGAAAGGGTGACGTTGAAAGTCGTGGACGCGCCGTTGGCGAGAATGGTCGCGGGGGAGCCGCCGAGCGCGTATCCGGCGGGAGCGGACAGGCCGGCGATGAGCAGCGGGCCGGTGGTGAAGGGGCTCGTTTGCGTGTTGGTGATCGTGATCGTTTTCACCACGGGCGCGTCAAACGGCGTGGAGCCGAAGGCCACGGCGCTGCCTTCCGCGATTTGGATTTCCGGCTCGATCAGTTCAAACGCTCCGGCGTCCGCGCTGGTGTGGCGCGGGGCTCCCCGTTGATCGGTGGCGGTGGTGGAAGCGGTGCCCGTGCGCTGCGCGGGGGAGCCACGCGTGATGGCGTGCGTGGCGGTGACGCCGCCGTTCAGTGCGGGCGCAGGCGCGACGGATGCGGCGAGTGTCGCGCTGCTGATTTTATCGATGCTCGCGGACATGAATTGCGCGCTCGACGCGCCCTCGTCGGTCACGTTTCCGCCGAGCGAGGCGTACGATGCGGTGAGCGATCCCGTCGGATTTCCCGCGAAATTTTTCAGCACGCTCACGGGCGCTTGATTGCTCACGAGCAGACAGTTTTTCAATTTCGCAGCGGTGTGAAAGCTGCCCGTGTAGTTCCCGCGAATCGCACCCGCCGCACCCGCTGCATCCACGTTTCCAACGAACGTGCAGTGCTCGGCAGTGACGCTCGGCGGGTTCGCGAAACCCGCGCCGTAATTGTAAATCGCGCCTCCGCCGGGCTGGCCGGTCGCGGCTCCGTTCTGCGTGTTGGCGGAGAAGGTGCAGTTCACGATGGTCGAGGCCACGGTCGGCCCGAGGCTGAGCGCGCCGCCGCCGCCGTTCGTCCCGAAAGCAAGGCCAGTGCAGGAATTGCCGGTGAACGTGCAGCGGCTCATCGCGAGGCCGCCGTTGAAGACATCGACCGCGCCGCCCCAGCCGGATGTGTTGTTGGTGAACGCACAGTCGTTGATCGTCGTGACGTTTGCTCCACCGCCGGATGTGAAATTATCCACCGCGATTGCGCCGCCGGTGTCCACGTCGCCGGGCAGGGCTTTGCAGTTGTTGAAGGCGAGGCCGCTGATCGTGCATCGAGCGTTCACGATTTTCAGCGCGCGCGTCGTGGCGTTCGTGGTGATCGTCAGCGCGTTCGCGCCCGGCCCGGCGATGACGACATTTTTTCCCGCGATGGGAATCTCGCCGGTCGTGAGCGCGATGGTGCCGGTGGTAGTGATGCTCACGGTGTCGCCGGTCGCCGCGGCGGCGATTTGCGCGCGGAGGGAGCCTGCGCCGGAATCGGCGGTGGTGGTGACGTTGAGCGTCGCGGCACGGGCGGCGGCGAGGGTGAGCGCGAGGAGGAATGCTGAGGTTTTCATACGGGCGTAAGGGTGGAAGGTTCGCGGAAATTTTCGCGCAGGCGCGCATAGTCGAAGGGCGTGTCGATGTCGCACGCGCCGTCGGGAAACGGGATGCCGATGGCGCGGGCGCGATGTTTTTGGATGATCGAGCGCGCGCCTTCGGGGCCTTCGAGCGCGAGGAGTTCGGGGAAAAATTCGCGCGCGAATAATGCGGGGACGCCGAGCGCGTAGCCGCTGCGTCCTCGCTGCGGGTTGTTCCCGGCGGCGTCCTCGCCGCCCGTGCGCGCGGCGGGGACGCCGCGGGAACTACCTGCGACGGGGACGTCGCAGCTACGCGCGTACTGCGCCGCAACGATCGCGTAGCCGGTTTGCTCGTGTGTCGCGACGAGCAGGCTGAGCGTGGTGGCGCTCAGCATTGGCTGATCGCACACGAGAAAAATCGCGGCGGAAATCGCGGGGTGCGCGGCGAGCAGGGTGCGCAGGCCGGTGCTCACGGAAGTGCCCATGCCTTCGCGCCAGGCGGGATTTTCCGCGACGATCGCGCAGGTGTCGTCGAGCTGCGCGCGGATCGTCGCGGCGTGCGCGCCGAGCACCACGATGACGGGCGCACCGGACAGCGAAAGTGCGGTGTCGATGGCGTGTTGCAGCAGCGTCTTGCCGCGATAGGCGAGCAGTTGCTTCGGCTCGCCGATGCGCTTGGATTCGCCGGCGGCGAGGATGACGATGCCGGTGCTCATGCGGTCGCGAAAGATTGATCCACCGGATCGTGGATCGGCGCGTAGCGGTCGCGGAGCGGGCCGCCGCTGCGCTGCGCGAGGACGGCCTGCATTTCGCCGATGATGGAGACGGCGATTTCCTCGGGCGTTTCCGCGCCGAGGTCGAGTCCGGCGGGGGCGTGGAGGTGCGCGGGAGTTTCTTCGCCGAGGTCGTCGAGCAGACGCTGCGTGCGCGACTTCGGGCCGAGGATGCCGAGGTAGCGCAGCGGGCGCGCGAGCAGTGTGCGGAGGAGTTCGCGGTCGTGCGTGAAGTTATGCGTCATCACCATCACGAGCGATTCGGGCGGGAGGACGACTTGCGACTCGGGGCGCTGGCAGAGCACGGCGTCGGCGCTCGGGAAACGCTCGGGCATGGCGTAAGCGGGGCGCGCATCGATGACGGTGACGTGCCAGCCGAGCAGCTTGGCGAGTTGCGCGACGGGGATGGAGTCGTCCCCCGCGCCAAAGATCGTGAGCGGCACGGGCGGCGCGATGGTTTCGACGAGCACTCCGGCGGTGCGGCTCGCGGCGTTTTCGCGCAGGGCTTTCGCGAGCGCGGGATCAAGGAGATTCGTGGTGAAGGTGCCATCGGGCCAGCGCAGGAGACGCGCACCGAGGGGGAAAATATCGGATGCAAAAACCGTCGCGATTCTTCCGGCCTGGCGGCGCGAAACGCACGCGGCGAAGAACGCGAGCGGGCCGGTTTCGTCGCCCGCGATGAGTGGTTCGATGAGGACTTGCACGATGCCGTTGCAGCCGAGGCCGAGGCCGAAAACGATGTCGTCCGGCGCGGTGGAATCATACGTGACGAGCATCGGCTTTCCTGTCGCGATGACTTCGAGCCCGCGTTCGCGCGCGTCGTTTTCCAGACAGCCGCCGCTAATCATCCCGGCTGTGCGGCCTGCAACCATCAGCATTCGCGCGCCGGGCCGACGATACGCGGAGCCGCGCACGTTCATCACGGTCGCCAGCGCGAGCGTCTCGCCGGGGCGGGCGGATCCCGCGAGTTCCACGATGGCTTGGATCGTTTTCATCCGCCCATCGTCGCGCCGGGAAAGAACGGCAGGTTGCGCACGCGCGTGCCGGTGAGCCGGGCGTAGGCGTTGGCGATGGCGGGGGCGATCGGCGGGACGCCGGGCTCGCCGCAGCCGGTCATCGGCGCGCCGCTGTTGACGACTTGCACGGTGATGACGGGCGCTTCCTTGAGCCGCGTCATGCGATACTTGTTGAAGTTTTTCACGCTCGAAACTCCGGCGGTCCATTTCAACTCGCCCCATTTCGCGGCGCTGAG
>JAYVRQ010000548.1:0-14411 GCA_043776145.1 Chthoniobacteraceae bacterium | reverse complement strand
GGATCGTGCTCGGCTATCTGCCGCAGTGGGTGATGTTCCTGTTCGTGCCGGGTTACTTCCGGCAGTTCCTGGTGAATCTCGGCGAGATTTTTTCCAAGGGGACGAACCTTCCAACAAGGGTGCCGTGGCCGTGGCTGGTGCCGGATGTCTTCACGAGTTGGTACCGATATTCGACGATCGCGGAGGGGTGTTTCTATGTCGCGTTCCCGCTGCTGTTCCTGCTCGCTGCGATTCGCGCATGGCGGCTGGGCCGCGCGGGGTTGATGACGAATCCTGTCTTCGTCGCAGCCGTGTGCGTGACGCTGCCCTACATGCACTATGTCTTTTCGCGGGCGGACATCGTGCATCTTTCACACGGCGCGCCGACGCTGGCGGTCGCGCTCATCGCGCTTGGGTTCAGCTTCGCGGACGGCGTGAAGCGGATTGGTTTTGGGATCGCGTCCGCACTCACCGCAGCGAGTTTGCTCGCGAATCTGTTCCAATACGGTATCACGCTCGAAATGACCGCTGCGCCGCACTCACTCGTCCGCGTCGATGTCCGGGGCCAGAAAATGATCGCGCCACTTTTTCATGCGCGGGTTTTGAAAAGCGCGCAAACGCTCGCGGAACTCGCGAAGAAGGAGGAACCCGTTCTCTTCCTCCCGCACATGCCCGGCCTGTATCCCTTCACGAACCGCCTTTCGCCGACGAAGCAGATCTACTTCATCTTCCCCGCGCGTCCCGACGAAGACCGCGCACTGCTTGCCGAGATTGAGGCCGCGAACGTGCAGTGGGTGATGCTCCACGACTACCCGCTCGACGGTCGCGACGATCTTCGCTTTCGGAATACGAATCCCATCGTGTTCGACTTCTTCCGCAAAAATTTCGAGCCCGTGAAGATCGCATCCATGCCGCCCGACATGATCGCGCTCCATCGGATTGCACGCGACCCGTTTGCCGGGAGCGGCCTCACGGAGCAGCGGCCTTCAGCTTCTCCCGAAGCTCAATGAGTTCCGGCTGATCGGGCCGCAGTTCCAGCGCCCGCGCCAAAGCCTCGCGCGCCGCGGCAAATTCGCCCTGCGCGTATTTCATCTCAGCGAGAAAAAAGTGCGCCTTCGCCGATGCGGGATCGAGCGCGATCGCGGCGCGCAAACTTCGCTCCGCAAAATTCCATTGCCGTGCGCCAGTCTCCAGCCGTCCGAGATTTAACAGTGCGCCCATGTGGCGGGGCGAGAGTTCGACCGCCCGGCGAAAAGAGTATCGTGCGCGCTCGATTTCCTTTTTCTCATACAAGGCATTGCCCAGGCCGAAATTCACCTCCGCATTATCCGGCGCGAGTTGGTGCGCGACTTCCAGTTTTCGCAGTGCGGCATCGGTCTCGCCGACTCGCAGCAGTTTCAGTCCTGTATTGAATGGATCGAGCGCCCACAGTCCGGGATCGCGCTGCGGCCACGAGACGAACCAAGTCGATGCGCCCACGGCGGCGACGATCCCGACCGCTGCGAGCCAGCGCGCCCGGACTAAAGTGCTCCAGATTTCCACCACGACGAATGCCGAGAAGATCATCAAACCCGGAACCGCGCACAGCCGGTACCGCTCCGTGATGAAGACCGGAAGCAGCGCGCACATGTGCAGCAGCACCGCCGCCGCGACCCAGCGCGCCCGGGCAAAGCGCCAGGCGGCGATCAGCATCCCAGGCAAACCCAATGCGGCGACGAGTCCGAAGCCCAGCCCCGGCGTGAGCACGCCTTCCCCCCGCAGCAGGGTGATCTCGCTCAGGTCGTCGTATTGAAAGGCATTCCAAAAATTACGCAGCTTCACACCCATCAGCCCGAGCCAGGCGCCCCGGTTCTCACGCACCCACGCATCGGCTTTTCCCGACCAGTATTTTGAAACCTCAGAACGCTTCAACTTGCGGCCCGCCGCTTCCTCCGCGCGGGTGATCGAATCGCGGAGCAATCCTTCCTGTCCGGCGCTCAAGCCTTCCGGGATTTTCGGATAGCCGGTGGCGTCGGGATTGTTGCCCATCCAAAAATTGAGGCCGCCATGCGCGGAAAGCAGCACGCGGTCTTTCGCGACAAAGTAATTGTGCAGCCAGGCCGGGGAGGTTCCCGCGAAAATGCCGGTGAACAGCAGCACGGTGGCGAGTGCGATCTTCGGAAGCCTCACGACCCGCAGCCCGATGGCTGCGAGAAACAACGGGATTAAAAAGAGAACGGTGGCGACCATCGTTGCCACGAGGCCGAGAAACATTCCGAAGCCCAGCCAGACCCATGACGCGGATGGCACGCGCGTTTTCACCAGCCACCAGACGCAACCCCAGAACGCCGCGACCAGCCAGGCGCTGGGCATCAGGATCGTGGAGAAGGTCTGAGCGGGCAGATAGAATATCCAGCCGAGTGACGCGAGCGCCGCCACGGCAATCGGTGAAAAACGGGGTTCGCGATTTTGCGATTCTGCGAGGACTTCTCTCGCGATTTTGAAAATCAGGACACTCGTCACGGCTTCCAATCCGACCTGAATCATGCCGACTAGCAACGGGTTCACACCGCCCACTGCGAACAATCCAGCCAGGCAGTAGGCATAGCCGGGCAAGCCGTAGAATGCCTGTCCATCGCTCCACTGACCCTGTGCGATTCGTGCGGCCCAGTCCGCGTAAAACCGCATGTCGTCGGTTTCCGGCCAGAAATGGGGACTGGCTGCGAAGCGTGATAGAATCAGCATTCGCACGGCAACAGCCAGCGCGCCGATCCAGAATTCTGGCGCGCTCCAGAACGCTGCAAAGCGTGGCGAACGCCGCGAGGTCTCGGAGCTTTCCGGCTGTGAGTCATCCATCACTCGCACTGGAAAACGAACGGACTGTTTTTATGAATATTGTTACTGGCCTTGTGCATAGGTGGCATCGCGACTGCTTAAAGGTGGATCGTGCTTCGGTTCACACCGATGGCGCAATAAACAAAACCTAACAAAACGAAATCATACTATGCTTCAGAAACTGAACAAGAACCGTGGGGGTTTTACCCTCGTTGAAATCATGATCGTGGTCGCAATCATCGCATTGCTCGCCGCGATTGCCGTGCCAAACTTCCTGCGTGCCCGCAAACGCTCGCAGGCCACCCGCATCCTGGAAGACTTGCGCATGGTCGATTCCGCCATCGACCAATACGCGATCGAAACCAACAAGACCAGCGGCGCCTCCGCCAACTGGACGGATATTTCGTCCTACCTCAAAACCGGCTCCACCCTGCAAGCCTCCGGCGGCAAGGACATGCTTGGCAACGACATCAATGGCGGCACCTTTACGGTGGACGGCATTCCGAAAGTCGCGTCAACGACCTTCACCAAGCTCTCGGACGTGGCTCCCGCGGAGTTCTGGTCGCCCTTCAAATAACCGCACCTAAACCTTCAATCGAAACTGTTACATCCAGCCGTCCAGCAGGGCGGCTGGATGTTCGTTTCCGTGTGTCAGATGAATTCACCCGCGCTCTCCCGATTGCTCCGCCGTCCATTGGCGACGCTCATTGTCTTTCTACTAGCCGGGTTGATCGTCTATGCGCCTGCACTTAACGGAGAGCCGATTTGGGATGATGACTATTTAGTCGGCCAGAACCCATTCTATAAAAGTCCGATCTTCGCGCTCGAAGTCTTCCGGCACTATCTGTTCTTCGATTCCTTCTCGATTTACTATCGGCCGGTTCAGAATCTTTCCTATATGGTGGATTACTGGATTTGGGCCGGGAATCCGTTTGGCTATCACCTGACGAATATCCTCGTCCACGCGGGGAGCGGCTTTTTGTTGTTTCGGGTGCTGCGGCGTATACTGGCGGGTTTGGCGGCTGGGACGGATGAGTCCCTTGCGACGAATGGGGCTGTCCGGGATGTATGCGCGTTTCTCATAGCTTTGGTCTGGACAGTGCATCCGATTCATAATGCGGCGGTCGCCTATATTTCGGGACGCGCGGATAGTCTCGCGAGCTTGTTTGCGCTGGGTGCGTGGCTGCTTGTTTCGCACGCGCGCGAAGCCGGCTCACACTGCAAACGGTCCTCGCTGTTTGTTGCCGCTGCTTTCTCGATGTTGGTGGCGCTTTGCTCGAAGGAGATCGCCTTGATGTGGCTCGTGCTATTTCTCCTGCATCTGTTCGTCTTTGAGAACAAACAGTCGTGGCGTGTGAAGTTTGCGACGTTCGCAGGGATGCTGGTGGTCTTTGGAATTTACTTTGGATTGCACTCACTGCCCGCCCATCGTGTTCCGATGGAAGACGGTCCTCCCGAACCACTCGCAGCCCGCGCGCTACTGATGCTGCGTGCGTTGGGCGACTACACAAGCCTCATCTTCTACCCATCCCGATTGCTGATGGATCGCACACTCACAAGTCCCGCGATGTATGGGAACCTCGCTTTCTGGTATGCGTCGCTGCGCTGCGAATATCTTTCGGTCATTGGCTCCAGCGTCCTCATGTTCGGCGGAATGCTTTGCTTCAAGGCGCTGCCCGCCAGACGGCTGCGCGTCTTTGGCGCTCTTTGGTTTATCATCGCGTTCCTACCCATCTCGAATCTCTTTCCACTCAATGCGCAGGTCGCCGAACACTGGATCTACCTTGCCAGCATCGGCTACCTAGTCTTCCTCGCTGGCTGCGTGATGCTGCTCGCACCGCGCTGGCGTGTGATGGCGGCGTATGCGGCAGGCATGGCTGTGGTGGCGCTGGGTGTCCGCACGGCGATCCGCGCGGGCGACTGGAGCGATCCCGCGACTTTCTATGCGAGGACGATCGAAGATGGCGGCGGAACCCCGCGCGTTTTTGCAAACCTCGCGGGTACTTACGGAAAGCGCGGAGACTTTCCGAAACAGGAGGCGATCCTGCGCCGCACGCTCGCGATTTTCCCGGAGTTCACGCCCGCGCGGATCAGCCTTGGCGTTTGTCTCGTAAATCAGGGGCGCGCGGAGGAAGCCGAGGCGTTTCTCAACTTCGCCAAACCTGCTGCGGACCAAGTTTCGCGCCGCTTTCCGCGCACCTGGTCGGCGGCGCTGAATCTCGCGGGAGTGCGCGCGACGGCGGGTGCGATCGACGAAGCCCTCGCTATTCTCGCGGAAGCGCGCGGACGTTCCCCCGAGACTTGGGATCTCGCGAAATACGAATCCGATCTCATCCAGCATTCGCGCGGAGCGGCTGCGGCGATTCCCGAGATCGAGCGATATGCCGCAGCGCATTGGTGGCACGAGGATGCGTGGATGACCCTCGGACAACTACGAGCCAGCGCCGACGATCCGCAGGCTGCGATCGAAGCCATGCGTCACGCGAGCCGCCTCGACATTCATAACCCGAAACCTTTCGCCAACATCGCCCGCATCGAGATCGCGCGGGGGCGCGCGGAAGCCGCGTGCGAAGCGCAACGCATCGCCATTCGACGCGATCCGAATCAGCCCAGCCGATACCTCATTCTCTCCTCGATGCTCGACCAGCTCGGACACAAGGACGAAGCGGCGGAGGCGATGCGGCACGCGCTGGAGTTGCGTGCGTCGGTTCCCGCGCGCGAGTCGTAACGGAAGCACCGCGCACACCTTGACCGGTTCGGGCGGGCCTGCTTCCGTCCCGCTTCCATGCTCCGACTCGCGCTCAAGATGCTCTACGGTGATCGCGCGAAATACGCGATGCTCGTCTGCGGCCTCACGTTTTGCTCGCTGCTCATGGTGCAGCAGGCGTCCGTGTTTTGCGGCCTCATGCAGTGGACGACGGCGACGCTGCGCAACATCGGCGCGCCCATCTGGATCGCCGATGCGAAGGTCGAGCAGGCGAACGAAATCGTGCCGATGCGCGACATCGAAGTGAACCGCGTGCGCGGCATCGAAGGCGTCGATTGGGCCGTCCCCCTTTACTGGGGCATCATCCAGGCGCGGCTGCGCGACGGATCGTTTCAGCAGATCCAGCTCACGGGCCTCGACAGTTCGACCTTCGTTGGCAGGCCGGGAAAAATGATCGCGGGAAATGTCGAGGACTTGCGCCTGCCGAACGCGGTCGTCGTCGATCAGATCGCGGTGAAGAAATTCAAGAAGCGCGGCATTGAGCTGAAAGTGGGCGCGACCTTCGAGATCAACGACAAGGAGGCGCGCGTCGTCGGCATCGCGCAGTGCGCGCAGAGTTTTCTCGGGCAGCCGTATGTTTTCACCACTTACAAACGCGCGCTCGATTACGCGCCGAAGCAGCGAAAAATGCTCAGCTTCATCCTCGCCGCACCGAAGCCCGGCGTCTCCGCGCAGACTGTAATCGAGCGTGTCGCGAAGCTGGAGGGACTCGCGGCGCGGACCAACGACGAGTTTCAAAAACAAACCGTCGCCTGGTACATCGCGAACACCGGCATCCCGATCAGCTTCGGCACCGTCGTGCTCATGGGCGCGATCGTCGGCATCGCCATCGCGGGGCAGACGTTCTACCTCTTCGTCCACGAAAACCTGCGCTTCATGGCCGCGCTGAAAGCGATGGGCGCGCGCACCGGCACCCTCGCGCGCATGGTCTTCCTGCAAGCCTTCGCGGTCGGATTCGTCGGCTACGGACTCGGCGTGGGGCTCGCGGCGATGTTTGGCAACGCGGTGATCGAAGGCGGCGAACCGCCGTTCTATCTGCCGTGGCAGGTGCTCGTTTTCGCGGGCGTGGTGATCGTGTTCATCTGCTGCTTTTCGGCGGCGATCGGCCTGGTGAAAATCATCCGCGCGGAACTGCGGTCGTTTTCAAATAGAAGGAACCACTATTGGGAACCACTAATAGACACTTACCGGCACTGATGAAGAAACCGAATTTGCATGACACTTGGCATGTGGACGCAACCTCCAAAGGTTGTCTTGCCGAATCCTCCATTAGTGCAGGTAAGTGTTTATTAGTGGTTCAACCAAACCGTTTACAAACATGAGCGGTAGCAACGGAACTGCGGCCCGCGCGCGCGGCGTCACGAAATCCTTCGGCACCGGCGACTCGAAAGTGCAGGCGCTCAAGGGCGTCGATCTCGATGTGCAGTTCGGCGAGTTGCTGATGATCGTCGGCCCGTCTGGCTGCGGGAAAACCACGCTGCTCAGCGTGCTTTGCGGCACGATGGATTTCGATGACGGCGACATTGATCTTTTCGGAAACAACCTCGCGAAAATGAGCGACGCGCAGATCACGGCATTTCGCGGGAAAAACATTGGATTCATCTTTCAGCAGTTCAATTTGATCCCGACTTGGAACGCTGTGGAAAACGCGAGCATCCCGCTGCTGCTCGCCGACTCCTCACGCGCGACTGCGGAAAGCGCCGCCGCAAAACTGCTCACGGAAGTCGGCCTCGGCGAAAGGCTGCGCGCCTATCCGCGCCAGCTTTCCGGCGGGCAGCAGCAGCGCGTCGCCATCGCGCGGGCGCTCGTGCATCAGCCACGGCTCGTCATTTGCGACGAACCCACCGCTTCGCTCGATGCCGCGTCGGGCCGCAAGGTGCTCGAACTTTTGAAAGCCGTCGCGTGCCGCCCGGATCGTTGCGTCATCGTCGTCACGCACGACAGCCGCATTTTTTCATTCGCCGATCGCATTGCGGAAATGGAGGACGGCGTCGTGAAAGCCGTGCATCGCGGCGGAGATTATCACCTGCAATATGTCTAAACGCATCACCACCTATCTCGCGCTCCTCGGCATCGTCGCCGCCGTGTTTCTCGTGAAGCGCGTGCGCCACGAAGAGCCGCCCGCGCCGCCGCTCGCCGAGCCCGCGCGCGCGCCCTACGAGCACTCGATCGGCGCGCGCGGCATCGTCGAGAGCATGGATGAAAACGTCCGCATCGCGCCTGCTGTCGCAGGGCTCGTCAGCCGGGTGAAAGTGAAAGTCGGCGACCGCGTGAAGGCTGGCGATGTGCTGCTGGAACAAGACACGCGCGACGCCACCGCGAGCGTCGCCGCGCAGCAGGCGCAGCTTGTTTCCATGCGTGCGCAGATCGATGAGGCCACGGTGCAAATCGCCGACAAAAAAGACCAGTGGGAGCGCATGGAAAAACTCAGCGCGAACAGCGTCGCCAGCATCGACGAACGGCAGCGCGCGCGCTTCGCCGTTGAGACCGCGAGCGCCAAACTCGCCAGCGCCCGCGCGGGACTCCAGCAGATGGAGGCGCAAGTCACACGCGCGAAAGTGCAGCTCGATCTCCTCGCGATCCGCGCCCCGCGCGACGGCACCGTGCTCCAGGTGAACATCCGCGAAGGCGAATACGCGCAGCTTTCCGCGAAAGACCCGATCCTGCTCCTCGGCCAGATCGACCAACTGCAACTCCGCGCCGATGTGGACGAAGACAGCGCCTCGCGCGTCCGCCCCGGCTGCGCCGCGACCGCCTTCATCAAGGGCCGCCGCGATTTTCCGATCACGCTGAAATTCGTGCGCATCGAGCCCTACATCCTCCCGAAGCAATCGCTCACCGGCGACAGCAGCGAGCGCGTCGATACGCGCGTCCTGCAAATCGTCTTCCACTTTTCCCAGCCCGGACTGCCCGTGTATGTCGGGCAGCAGATGGATGTCTTCCTCGACGCTGGCGCGGCGAAGTAACCGAGGGCCGTAGTTCGCAATCGCGGCTGTTCACTCACATATTTCGCACGCGCGGCGTGAAAGGCGCGCGGTCCTGGAACTCCGGGTAGCACGCTCGTCCCGAGCGTTGGCGAAGGCGTCCCGCCTTCGCGAACTTCCAATACCGTTCAATGGAAACTGCGCGCATTGTTCCCAGACGACGTCAAAAAAAGTTCGTTTTGGCGGGACGCCAAAACCAACGCTCGGGATGAGCGTGCTACCCGGAAATCACCTGCTGCCCGTGTGCGATTTCGTGGAGAATCGGGACGCCGAGGATGTCTTCGAGCATCCCCCGGTTCGTGATCGCGGCGATGTCGTCCGCGGCGGAGGTGACGTGGTTGAAGATGACGCCCGCGCATTCGAGGCCCCGCGCGCGGATGGATTCGATGGTAAGCAGCGCGTGATTAAGCGCGCCGAGTTTGTTCGCGACGACCACGGCAACAGGCAGCGCAAACTCGGCGGCGAGATCGCTGATGAAATAATCGCGCGCGATGGGAACGCGCCAGCCGCCGACGCCTTCGACGATGAGCGCGGCGTGCGCCGCACGCAGGCGCGCGAATGTTTCGCGGATCAGCGCGAGGTCGATGGCGCGGTTCTCGATCATCGCGGCGGTGTAAGGCGCGGCGGGCGTGCGCAGCCAGACAGGGTTCACGTCGTTGAGCGGGATCGCGCCATCGCACGCGGCATGGAGCAGTTCCGCATCGGTGCGCTCGCCGCAGCAGATGGGTTTCATCCCCACGCAATCGGCCCCGCTTTTGCGCAACGCGCGGACGAGCATCGAGGAAACGTAAGTCTTGCCGACACTCGTATCGGTGCCGGTGATGAAGAGGGAAAGTTGAGAGCCGTTCATGGGTATGCGGTAGCGATTCTTGCTGCCGTGCCATTCAACACTCAACACTCAACGACCCAATCAATGCTTCCTTCGCCACTAACCAATATTGCACCTCAAAGTTGAGCCTAGGCATATCGGTCATTGTTCGCAGAGATAATAATCCTGAAGCCTGCCGTCCGCATCGAAAAACAACCAGGTCATGGTCAATGCTGTCGTGTGGAAAAGAACTCCGGGGTGCCGCTCAGATCCCTGACGAACTCTTTCATGTGAAAACGATTGCTCAAGCCACTGTCGATTTGTGCTGCCGACAGAGTAATCAACAAACTCCAATCCGAGTGACTGAACCACCTTGCTCACGAGTGGCGTGTGACTTAAGTAAAGGCTGAATCGCGATCTCGCGGGCTCGACGTTCCTGTGCTGGTGGACCGCTGCGATGATAGCGATCGACGCTGAAAACGAGTAAGCCTATAGCGACTGCGACGAGCATCCCTGCTACGATAAGAGCTTTCCAAAGCCAGCTCATTCCAGACGCGAGATACGCCTAACTTTCCCTACACACCAATGTCTTCCTGAATCATCTCCGCGATCCGATCGGCCTGCGCGTTGATCTGCGCGCCGTCGCGGCCTTCGATGAGCAGGCGGATTTTCGGCTCCGTACCGCTGTAGCGCAGCAGCACGCGGCCCGCACCGTTGAGCGATTGCTCGGTTTCGGCGACGAGTTTTTGGAGCTGCGGGAGCTGATCGAGCGGCTTCTTCTCGCGCACTTTCAGATTCCGCTGCGCCTGCGGAAATTTCACGAGGCACCGCTTCAGTTCGCTGAGCGGCTTTCCCGTTTCCATCATCACGCGCAGGATTTGCAGCGCGCTCACGATGCCGTCGCCGGTCGTGGAAAAATCACGGAAGATCATGTGCCCGCTTTGCTCGCCGCCGACGTTGAGATTGTCCCGCATCATCGCCTCGATCACGTAGCGGTCGCCGACATTGGTGCGCAGGACTTTGCCGCCCGCGTTTTCCAGCGTTTCGTTCAGGCCGTAATTGCTCATCACCGTCGCGACGAGCGTGTTCTGCGCGAGACATCCGCGCTTCATAAAATCGACGGCAGCGATGGCCATGATTTCGTCGCCATCCACGGCCTCCCCATTTTCATCGCAGAGGATCGTGCGATCCGCGTCGCCATCGTGCGCGATGCCGATCTGCGCCTTCGTCTCGCGGACGATGCGCTGGATTTCGTCGGGATAAGTCGAGCCGCAATCCTTGTTGATGTTGCGCCCGTTCGGCGTGTTGTGCGCGACGATGAGATCGGCTCCGAGTTCGCGCAAAATGTACGGGCTCGATTTGTAGGCCGCGCCATTTCCGACATCGAGGGCGATGCGCAGCCCCTCGAGCGTGAGCCCGCGCGGAAAGCTCGCCTTCGCAAACTCGACATAGCGTCCGAGCGCGTCGTCGATGCGCTTCGCCTGCCCGATTTTTCCCGCCGTCGGGCGGATGTTTTCGATCGCGCCGCTGAAGACCAAATCCTCGATCTGCTTCTCGATTCCGTCATCGAGCTTGTAGCCGTCGTGGCGGAAAAATTTGATGCCGTTGTCCTCGTAGGGATTGTGCGACGCGCTGAGCACGATGCCCGCGTCCGCGCGCAGCGAGCGTGTGATGTAGGCGACGCCCGGCGAAGGCAGCGGCCCGATGAGCAGCACGTCCGCGCCGAGCGACATGATGCCGGCGGCGAGCGCGGTTTCGAGCATGTAGCCGGAAAGGCGCGTGTCCTTGCCGATCACGATCGTCGCGCGCCCATTCGAGCGCCCGGCGGCGACGCTCATCTGCTGGAAGACATGCGCCGCCGCGCGTCCCAGCTTCAGCGCCGTCTCCGCCGTCACCGGCTCGATGTTCGCGACGCCCCGGACGCCGTCCGTTCCGAAAATGCGCCGCGGCGCGACCGCCTTACTTTTTGCGGTCGCCATGAATGCTGCTCCCGATGTCGAACTTCGAGTCCGGGGTGGATTTGCTGGTTTCAAACTGAATCCTGGAAGGCTGCCCCGTCGCCTTCACGCTGCTGCGGATGACCGCCCACAGCGTCACCGCGAGGAAGAGCGACAGCAGTTTTGCCAGCCAGTGATTGGTGAGCAGACCGAGAGTTTTTTGCATTTTTTCGAGAAGGAGCGGTTTGGCGAAAAGTCGTTTGAAGGATTAGGGGCGGGAGCTTCTTTCGATCCACCCGCACTGGCAAATTGAAATCACGATTCCGCAAGAGTCAGTAAAACGGGATTTGCGCAAGCGCGGATGGCACCACCGGCACCACTCCTCGCTCGTAGCGCCCAGTCACTTGCCGCACCAATTCCAGAAACCACGCCGGAGCATCCGGTGCAATAAGCACACGCTCGATCGTCTCCGCCACATTGATCTTGATCCATCGCCCCATCGCCGTCGGCGATTCGCCTTCTTGCTTCAGAAGCGCAGTCATGTTTGCGGGCTCGATAATCGCCCTCACCTCGCGCTCGTGCTCGAAAGACTTTCGTTTGTAAAGGAACGGAGCCAGCGGATTGCTCTCCGGGATCCAACCTTTGTCGTAATCCACATAGCGAACCATTCCGACACGCGCCTGCCCGTCCATTGCTGTCTGCAGCTTGCGAAATGTCGTCTGCACGCACACCGCCTCGTGCGTCTGCGCATAGAGCTTCCACATCGCCGCGGACTCCTGCTCGTTGCTGTGCCAGCAACTCACCGAGACGTGCCCACGCAGGCGCTTGACTATCTCGCCTGCGGTAAGGTGAAAGCGATTCGGCATGTGATTGTGAACCCGTGGCCGAAGTTCTTCGTTGCCCCGTGCATATGAACCCTCAAACGGATCGACTAGCATTGCCACGCTCGGAAAGAACAGGGCGTCATTCTGCAGCATGGAGACAAACTTTGTGAAATCCATGTATCGCCACAGCGGAACATCCGGGTTCGTCGGTGGCATGAATAGAGTGTAGGGCGCGGCTCAGGGTGTCGCCAGAGCCATTGGTCGATTTGAGCCGCGGGACGATACCGCGCCGCAGATGGTCGAGATAATTCTCCACACCAGCTTTTCGTGCCGCCAACGCCGCGGCTTTTGCCTTCTCCTCCCCGCCGTATTTCTTAACGGGAAACTGGTCGATAATCGTCTTCGTATCGACACCGGGATAATCTGCTGCCCAGCAGGGATGGAAGCGAACGCCCTTTGCCGTGATCTTTTTACCTTCGACCCGATAAACGCCGTGCTCTGGGTCGAGGTCAATCGCCCCGAATTTCCCGTACCCAATCTCCGATGCCGCAAACTCATTCTCCATCGCATCTCGAAACCGCTGGGCCATCACGAGCGCGGCTTCCTTTCCACCATAGCGATTGTCATTGAATGATTCGCTAACCGGCTTTCGGCCCTTGAAGGTGAAATGTACCTGCCAGGAGCGCGTCCACGAACCGGTCCCTTTCTTCTGGTAATCCTGGCGTCGAATATTTCTCAACTCACCGCTGAGCAGGGCATGGCGCATACAGGTGTGATAGATGAAGGATCGCTCGCTTTGAAGTTCATTCCGCGCATACCAGACCTGTGACTGTGCCACACCGCAGCAAGAACCGATTTACTCAAGCCTCGACGCTTTCCCGTGACCGCAAAAGCCCCGACACGCAGGATGGTGCAACAATGCCTTCCCAAGAGGGGAACGAGATCGGGCGACAAAGATCGACCGCCATCCCCCGCCCTGTCTGAACCGTTGCGGTTTGCCGGCAAGATCCTAACTTCCACCCCATGACCGCACAGCTTGTCCGCGATTTTCTCGTCACGCCGGAAGACTACCTCGCAGGGGAACTCATCTCGCACATGAAGCACGAGTATCTCACCGGTGTCGTGTATGCGATGGCGGGAGCCCGGAATGTTCACAATGACATTGCGGGAAACATTTTTGCCTCACTGCATGCACGCCTCCGCAGCCAGACGTGCCGCCCTTACAACGGCGATACCAAAGTCCGCCTCCGCCTCCCGAACGAACTCCGCTTTTACTACCCGGATGCCCAGGTGACCTGCCACCCGAATCCGCCGGACGACAGTTTTCAGGACAACCCGGTGGTGGTTATCGAAGTCATCTCGGAGTCCACGCGGCGCGCGGATGAAGGCGAGAAGCGGACTGGCTATCTGGCGCTGCCATCGCTCGAAGTCTATCTGCTCGTCGAGAGCGGGCGCGCCGGAGTCATCGCCTACCGCCGCACGATCACGGGGTTTGAACGCGAAGTTTTCGCAGGCTTGCCGGCGGTCATCCCGCTCGGCTGCATCGGCACCGAACTGCCGCTGGCGGAAATCTACGAGGGCGTCACCCTGCCTGCGCCGGAGACGGAGTAGCAGCCTTGCTAAAAGGCGAGGTTGTCGCTTTCGCGCCATATGCCGCTTTTGCATGTCACCGAGCGCGGGCTCTACTGCGCCGCGGGCGATTTTTATGTCGATCCGTGGAAGGCGGTGGATTTTGCGGTGACGACTCATGCGCACAGCGATCACGCGCGGGCGGGGTCGCGGTGTTATCTCGCGGCAGAGCCGGGGCGCGGCGTTTTGCAGGAGCGGCTCGGGGCGGACGCGCGCATCGAAACGCTGCCGTATGGCGGGAGCGTCACGCGGAACGGGGTCGCGATCTCGCTGCATCCCGCGGGGCACATCCTCGGGTCGGCGCAGGTGCGCGTGGAATATCGCGGTGAAGTGTGGGTGGTGAGCGGCGATTACAAGACGGCGGCGGAGCCGACTTGCGCGGCGTTTGAGCCGGTGCGCTGCCACACGTTCATCACGGAATCCACCTTCGGCCTGCCGATTTACCGCTGGCGTCCGACGGCGGAAATCTTCGGCGCGATCAACGCATGGTGGCGCGGGAATCAAGCCGCAGAGCGGACGAGCGTGCTGTTCGCGTATTCGCTCGGGAAAGCGCAGCGCGTGCTCGCGGGGGTCGATGCCAGCATCGGCCCGATCTTCGTGCATGGCGCGGTGGCGAAGCTGCTGCCGCATTATGAAGCGGCGGGCGTGGCGCTGCCGCGCGTCGAAAAA